>JAZOTK010000102.1:0-14037 GCA_045657605.1 Clostridia bacterium | reverse complement strand
AGCATTACCAGGGTTGAGCCCAGGCATACCATAATATGAGTACGTATTCCCGCTTCACGTCCGCGTTCGGCACGTTCAAAACCGATTATTCCGCCCAGTATGGCAGAAAGCAGAATACGGATAAGTGATGACAGATAAAATGTCATAAAATCAGTCCTTTCGCTGGCAAATTAAGTTATTTATCACAACTTACATTATTAATGAATAAAATGTATAAGGTGGTGATTGGGTTGAGAATGTATATCCGGCGGAAAATCAAAGCAAGATGGATTTTTGTTTTTGCAGTATTTATCGTAATATCAGCTGTGATTAGCTACAGAGCAACGAATGTTATTACGGAAATGGCACAGGCGCAGGCAAAGCACAGGGTGCTGGCGATAATAAACAGCGTCGTAAATTCCTATATAACCGAAGCGGGTGATATGTACAATGATATGCTGATAAAAGATAAATCGGAAACCGGCAGCATTTTTGCCGTAAATACCGATATAGGCAAAATCAGCAGACTTCAGTCGGAAATATCTGTCCGTATTCAGGAAGAAATAAACAAAAATTCCGAAATGCGTGTAAAAGTTTCGGTTGCTAATATATTGGGATTCAAACCGATAACAAACGGAAGGATAGGTATATCCGCCGATATTGCACCCATATCGGGTGTGTTTGTTAAATTTGAGGATTCTTTTACCGCCGCAGGTATAAATCAGACAAAATTCACCGTAAATCTTAATATAAAGGCAGATATAAGAGTAATATTGCCGCCATTTGGCGGCACTGCTTCTGTAGACCATACAATACCGGTGGCACAGATTATACTGCTCGGAAAGGTACCGGAACAATATACAACAATCAACGGTGCAAGCGGTGTGGTCGTGGGACAGTAGTCTGCCCATATATTAGTAATTATATAATAAACACAGCCGGAAATCAAGAGGTTTTGATATTTTTTTAAAAAAGGTCAGCATAAAACTTCCTGCATACAGACACTTATAATTTCATAAAATGTCAAGAGGTGAGTTTTATGGAATTTATTATGAAAATATGTGAAAATATATCATCTTTTGTCTGGAGCGACAAGGCTGTTATTTTTATGCTGGCGACAGGAATTTATTTTACGGTGTTCACAGGATTTTTTCAGTTCAGACGGTTTGGCGATGTGCTGAAATGTACGGTAGGAAGTATTTTTAAACGAAGGAAAAACAAAACCGGAATAACACCATTTCAGGCTGTTTCCACAGCCCTTGCGGGTACAGTTGGAACAGGCAATATAGCAGGTGTTGCCACAGCTATAACGGCGGGAGGACCGGGTGCGGTTTTCTGGATGACGGTCAGCGGAATTTTCGGAATGATGATAAAATATGCGGAAGTGGTGCTGGCTGTGCATTTCAGAGAAAAAGACAAAAACGGGAATATAAGCGGAGGGCCTATGTATTACATAGAAAAGGGACTGTATTCAAGAACCGGTGGCATCATATTTTCCGTACTGTGTATTCTTACATCTTTCGGAATAGGAAATATGACCCAGTCAAATTCTGTCGCAACGGCAGCAGCGGAGGCTTTTCTGATTCCACCGGAAATATCGGGGATTGCGATTGCCGCATTATGCGGAGTGGTAATAATGGGCGGTTCTGGTAGGATTGCAAGGTTTACGGAAATTATAGTACCTTTTATGGCGGTATTTTACATAGGGGGTGCGGTAATATTTCTTATTGCAAAGGCAGAAGCTCTGCCCGGTGTAATAAAACTTATTATGACATCGGCATTTACAACTGAAGGTGCAGTCGGTGGACTGGCAGGCAATGCGGTTAAATACGGAATAGCAAGAGGAATTTTCACAAACGAAGCAGGTATGGGGTCGGCACCCATAGCACACGGGAGTGCCGATACGGACAGTGCGGTAAAACAAGGGATGTGGGGGATTTTTGAGGTATTCCTCGATACAATAGTAATTTGCAATCTTACCGCATTTGTAATCCTTGCGGCAGACGAAGGGTTATATTATACCTGCGGAGAGGACGGAACGTCACTTACAAGCGGAGCTTTTTCTACATTTTTCGGAGGGTTTGGTGAGGGGTTTATTGCTGTGGGAATTATATTTTTTGCAGTGGCGGCCGTAGCAGGATGGGCTTTTTACGGGCAGAAGGCTGTAGAATATATTACACCGAAAAAGAGATGGATTTTTCTGTACCGTATTATATTTACGGTATTGATATATTTCGGAGCAACATCGCCGCTTAGATATGTATGGTGCATATCCGATGCACTTAACGGACTTATGGCAATTCCCAATATAACAGCGGTTATTTTACTGTCGCCAATTGTAATAAAATTAACAAAAGATTACAAATATTATACAAAATGAAGATTTTTATTGCATAATTATAAATTTTGTGATATAATTAATATAAAGTAAATATTGTTTACTGGATAGCTTAAAATCAGACAAATGAGGTTGAAAGTATGAATATATCAATTCTTGCCAATAAAAAGAAGGATTCTGACGGAAAAATTCTGAATATGATTTTAAATTCGCTTAAAGGACGGGCAAATGTCAGCGTATTTGACGAGTTTTTCGGTAAAGAAGTGTATCGTGCCAGCGATATTGTAATTGTACTGGGCGGAGACGGAACCATTATCAATGTTGCCAAAGCGGCGGCGGTGTACGGTGTTCCTGTATGCGGTATAAATATGGGCAAGGTCGGATTCCTTGCTACGGCGGAAATAAATGAGATACATACTGCGATGGAGCGTATTCTCAGCGGATCATATAAGATAGAAAAACGTATGATGCTTGAAGTGGTAATAAAATCGGAAAACGGTCTGTCAGAAAAAATGATGGTACTCAATGACATTGCTATAGGCAGGGGTGCATATCCCAAGATGATAGAACTTAAACTTACGGACGACAGTGATTTTCTGGATTCATACCTTGCTGACGGAATAATAATATCTACGCCGACAGGTTCAACGGCTTATTCTCTTTCAGCAGGCGGACCGGTGGCGGCGCCGACGATGGAACTTATGCTTCTTACACCTATTTGTGCGTTTGATCTGCAGACCAGAAGCATGGTACTTCCGGCGGACAGAGAGCTTACTGTAGCCGTTGGAGGAAGAGTAACGGCAAATGCATCATTATCCGTAGACGGACAGACAGATATTCAGGTAAGACCAAAAGACAGAATAATCATTAAAAAATCGGCATATTATGCACAGCTTATCAGTATCGGAAACCGTAGCTTTTACGGTGTGTTGAGAAAAAAACTGGGCAGAAAAGCTGACTAAAGCAGGCAGCGTAGTGAAGGGACGGTAAAACATGAACAAATACGAAAGACAATCACATATTTTGCAGATTATAAAAGAAAATTCCATACAGACCCAGGACGATCTTGCCTGCAAGCTTAACGAAAGAGGAATATTTGCCACACAGGCGACAATTTCAAGAGATATAAGAGAGCTCAGACTGATAAAGGTGCTGGCTGATGATGTGTACAAATATGCCACAACATCGGTGGAAACAACGGGAGATTTTGAAACACGTCTTAAAAATGTATTTTCAGAATCGGTAGTATCCGTAGAAAGTGCAAAAAATATTGTTGTAGTAAAAACCTTGTCGGGAATGGCGCAGGCGGCGGCATCTTCCATTGATGCTATGGAATATCCGGAGATTTTAGGTTGCATTGCAGGCGATGATACCATTATGGTTGTTGCCGCTGACGATAAGTATGCCACAAAAATATCATCAAAACTTAAGATGATGATAAAATAACAAGGAAACGGAGAAAATGCCATGCTGTCATATATAGATATACATAATGTTGCAGTAATTGAACATGCCCAGATTGAGTTTTCTGACGGACTTAATATACTGACAGGCGAAACCGGTGCAGGTAAATCAATTATAATAGACGCAATAGGTATGATTCTGGGACACAGGACAAGCCGTGATATTATAAGAAGCGGTGAGCAGAAGGCAAGTGTCAGTGCCCTGTTTTATGTCAGAGACGGTATATGGGATGCATTAAAGGATATGGGGATAGAGCCTACAGAAGACGGCTCGCTGCTGATATACAGAGAAATTTCATCAGACGGCAGGGGTATGTGCCGTATTAACAATATTCCTATGCCTGTTGCTGTGCTGAAGGATGTGGGTAAGTTTCTTATAAATATTCACGGACAACAGGATACAACGGAGTTGTATTCGGCAGAAAAACATATTGACCTTTTAGATGGTTGGGCAAAGGATGAAATAGGACCTGCACTTGACGAGTATAAAGAAATTTATAATGAGTATAAAAGGCTGGAAGCAGAGGTTAAAAGAGCCGAAGCTGAGGAGCATAAACTAAATTCTGAGATAGATTTGCTTGAATATCAGATAAATGAAATATCGGCACTTAATATGCACAAGGGGGAAGCCGAGGAACTGGAGGAAAAGATAAACTCCTTGGCGAATATGGAGAAAATCACCAATGCGGCGACGAAGGTCAGGGGACTTCTTATGGCGGATAATATAAACGTCAGAGACAGTCTTCACATTGCCGTAAAGGATTTTTCAGCAATAGCAGATATAAATCAAAGTCTTCAGAATATATATTCGGAGCTTATCGAAGTAACGGATAAAATAGAAGAAATAGCGGATATGATAGAAGAACTTGAGGATGACTCGGATTTTGATATGGGTACACTTGATGCTATGCAGGAGAGACAGTATGAAATCCGCAAGCTTAGTGCAAAATACCGCTGTAGCAGTGACGGGCTTCTTGAATTTCTGGAAGAAGCACAAAGCAAACTGGAAAGTCTGAGTGATATCAGAGGCAAAGCGGAGCAATCTGCCGGCGAATGTGAAAGACTTCTCAGAATACTTGCTGAAAAAGCCGGAAACATAACTCAGATACGCCGCAGATATGCAAAAACTCTTGAGACGGAAATTGTAGCTCAGCTGGAAAGTCTTAATATGAAGGGCGCAGAGTTTGAGGTGAAAATTGACCCTGCATCTGTACTTAATTCAAAGGGCGGCGATGAGGTTGAATTTCTTATTTCTGCAAATCCGGGAGAGGATATAAAGCCTCTTGCAAAAATTGCCTCAGGCGGTGAGTTGTCGAGGATAATGCTGTCACTTAAAAGTATTATATCTGCATACGATATAGTAGAAACGTATATTTTTGATGAAATTGATACGGGAATATCAGGAATTACAGCAGAAAAGGTTGCTGATAAGCTGATTTGCGTAGCAGAAAAAAATCAGACCGTAATAATAACACACAGTCCGCATATTGCGGCTATTGCCGACCGTCATTATCTGATAAAAAAAGAAGTAACGGACGGGAAAACATCTACGCGGCTCTCTCTTCTTGATGAAGATGGCAGAGTGGCGGAAATTGCGAGAATAAATTCGGGTACACATATGACGGAAGCGGCACTTGCACATGCAAGGGAGCTGCTTAAAATCAGGAAAGGATAAAAATGAAAAGATTAATACTTATTTTAACGGCATTTATGCTTATGATGCCACACTGCGAGGCAGTGGAAAATACTGAAAGTGTTCAGGAGATAGCAGAAACAGCAGAAATTATTCAGCAGGAGCAGGAAGAAACTGACATCGAGATACAGCAGGAAATACCGGAAGATACAAGACATATTCAGCAGATAGCAAAAGGCGTTGAGCTTATAAAAACCAATAAATATACCGAGGACGGAGTGCAGAAAATATCGGTACTTAAAATAGATTTAAACCGGGACAACCTGTATCTTAAGCCGCTGTTTTCATCGGTAAATACGCATACTCTTGAAACGGTAAAAACACTTGTGGATGATAATCTTGCCATAGCGGGAATAAATGCAGATTTTTTCGGTTGGGGCAAGGAAAGCGGTACAGGTTCTGCCATAGGCTATAATGTGAAAGACGGTGAGCTTATCACTACTCCCTGTATAGAGGAGGAGGTAGCGGCAGTCGGAATTACGGAGGATGGCAGATTTGTATTTGACTATTTTGAAAAAAATATTGAAATTACAGCGGCGGACGGAGAAACTGCACCCATAAAGCATATAAATAAATACGATGATTTAAGCGGTATCATTTTATATGACAGAAACTGGGGTAAATATTCCGCAGGTGCATCGGGAACGATTATAGAGATAGTGGTTGAAGATAATGAAATAAAGGAAATAAGACAGGAAATGCCTCCTGCCCTGATTCCTGAAGACGGCTACATTCTGACCGGACTGACCGACCTGTCGCCTTTTCTGACAGAACATCTGGCGGAAGGGGACAAGATAAAGCTGAGTGTGGAGATTACGCCCGCGCACGACTGCGAGCATATCATAGGCGGAGGCACGCTATTGATAAAAGGCGGTAAGGAGCACGCCAATACCCATAATATAGGCGGTAGAAATCCGAGAAGTGCTTTTGCTACCGATAAAAGCGGAAAAACTGCATATTTTATAGCGGTCGACGGCAGAGGTAAGGGCGGCAGTATAGGTATGACTATGAATGAGCTCAGAGATTTTCTTTTTGAAATGGGAGCTTATAATGCAATAAACTTTGACGGAGGCGGGTCGACACAACTTGTGGTCCGTGAGGATGCAAAATGGAAATCCACCGTAGTTAACAGCCCAAGCCAGGAGCCTTACAGAAAAGTCATAAATGCACTGGGACTTATGGATAAAAAATATATCAGAAACTTTTCCGCTGAGGCGTATGCAGAAAACTTTGACACTGCGTCTATGACAGAGCTTTATGTTTATCCCCGTGATATTAAGGCTGAATATGAGGTAACAGAAGATAAAGAGGGTAGGCTGATATATGATTTCACAGAGGAAACAGATAAACTTCTTTCAGCAGGATTTTCCCTGTCATCACCGGCACTTATTACCGAGAAAAACGCGAAAATAAGTATAGATGTTATGGCATCTGAAGATAATAAACAGTGGCTGAGATATATGTTGACGGATGCTGACGGAGATGTACAGAGACTTACGATAGCAGAGGAAATTAACTGGAACGGAAAGAAAACACTAACGGCTACAGTTCCGGACGATGTAAAACTCCCGGCAAAGCTTACGAGAATTTATATGGTACAGCCCAAGGCAGAGGTGCGTTCAGCCGGAGAGGTTTATTTTGATAACCTTACCGTAACCGGACAGAAAGCGTTTAATTTTGCGGTTGCTGCAGGAGTTTATGGTGAGGATAATATGCTCGGCAGAATTACAAATGTTGATATATCAGCTGAAATCGGAGGATATAACGAAAGTCTTGTTATCTGTGAGACCGACAGACTGTCGGGTAGTATAAAACGTAAAAAATCTGCTATAACAAACCTTGCGGGAGTCAGCGTGCTGCAGTGTGATTCAGGTTCACTTCCGTCCGGGAAAATTAACAGCGACGTTATAATAGCAGTATCAGAAACCGATCCCAGAGGGACATCGCTGGAGGCTGAACTGAAAAGTGAAGCCGGCCGGGGTAAAAAGGTGTTTGCCGTATTTGCCGCAGATAAAACTGAGACAAAAAAGTCAGGCTCTGTAACCTATATAGGACTTGAAGGGTTTGCTCCTGCTTTAAAAAAGACGGGGACCTGTGATATTCTTAATTTCTACAGCGAAAACGGAAACATAAAATATGAGATTATGAAATACATTATTTGGTAAATGAGGTGTTTTAACATGGCTGAGGTATATATCTTCGGACATAAAAATCCCGATACGGATTCAATTTGTGCGGCTATCGCTTATGAGGAACTGAAAAATACTATTTCTCAGGGCGAAAATTATATTGCATGCCGACTTGGTGAAATAAATAACGAAACGGCGTATGTACTGAAAAAATTTGATGTAACTTTGCCGCCGCTGATAGATGATGTACACCCGCAGGTAAGGGATGCACAGTATTATCCTATGGTGACGGTGCATGATGACGATACGATAAATGCGGCGTGGAATACGATGAAAAAATCATCGCTGACACTTACTCCGGTGACGGACAGAGATGGTATAATGCAGGGCATAATATCTACTCAGGATATTACGGAGGCTTATATGGAGCTTAATGACCCGGAATTTTTAAGTATTTATTCGATTAATATAAAGAAAATAGCGGAAACCTTAAAAGCACAAATAGTCTGCGGAGTGCCCAATGAAAGCGATATTCCCGATAAGCTGGTGGTTTTCAGTGGACCTGTGACAAACGCGGAGAGTGGACACCTTCTGCTTGTAGGAGATGACAGCGGAGACATCGGTTTTGCAATTGACAGTGTCGCGAAATATATTATAATTTCCGGAACATTCTCCTATGCGGAGATTGAGAATATAAGAAAAGAAGGAGAGCGTCGCGGGAAGATTATATTGTATTCAAATGATTCGGTTTTTGCTATAACAAGGCTGATAGCCCAGGCATTGCCTGTTAAAAGTGTTATGACAAAGGATAATATTATTATTTTCAGACCGAACAGTCGTATTGATGATGTAATGGAGATTATGCTCAAGCACAGACACAGGTATTTCCCTGTAGTGGATTTAAACTACCGTCCTCTCGGACTGGTATCACGTCAGCATCTTATTACACATAAAAGGAAGCGGGTAATACTGGTTGATCACAATGAAAAAGGGCAGACGGCAGATGGTATAGACCAGGCTGAAATTCTGGAAATTGTAGACCATCACAGGCTTGGAGACCTGCAGACGGGCAGACCGCTTTTTGTAAACTGCAAAGCGGTAGGTGCAACTTCAACAATTATTGCTGAGGAATTTTTTATAAACGGCATCACGCCTACAAAGAAAACGGCGGCACTTCTGCTCAGTGCTATTATTTCCGATACTCTGCTTTTCAGGTCGCCTACCTGTACAAACAAGGATAAGGAAACCGCAGAAAAGCTGGCGGAAATATGCGGACTCGATATTTACGAGTACGGGCAGGAAATGCTTCGTGCCGGTGCAAGCATTAAGCACATGAGTGCGGAGAAAATTCTGAAAAATGATGCTAAACCATATGAAATCGGCAGATATAAAATTCATACCTGTCAGATTCTTACTACCGACATAAACGAAGTTTATGCTATGAGAGAAAAAATCGAAAAAGAAGCGGAAAAGCTGTGTATAAAGCAAAGACTTTCCGGAGTGCTTCTTATTGCAACAGACTTTTTCAGATATGGGTCAGAGATAATGATTTTCGGTCCTGCAACCGAAAAAATCTCGGTTGCTATGGGATTTGAAGGAAAAACCTCGGAATTTATGGAAGGCGTAATGTCAAGAAAAAGTCAGGTTATTCCGTATCTTGTTATGAATCTTCAACAGTAATTCGAGGGTGTGTTTTTGATTGAGGCATTGCCACTTGTATATGTTAACAAAAGAAATAAGGTGGAAGTTTTGGACTTAAAAGAATTTGTACTGTCAAACGGCGGAAGTGATGTAGGCTTTGCTGATATTTCGGGAGCAAAGACGGGGACCCTGCTGGAAAAATATGAGGGCAGCGGGGATATGAATTATGCAATCAGCATAGTTGTGAAGCTGTCAGACGGGGTGCTTGAAGGGATAACCGACAAGCCTACCCATACATATTTTCATCATTACCGTACGGTAAATACTCATCTGGATAATCTTATGCTGAAGGTAGGAATGGAAATAGAGAAAGCGGGATACAGGTATATTCCCGTTGCGGCGTCACAGAGTATAAACGGACTGCAGGGACTGTTTCCACATAAAACGGCGGCACGACTTGCCGGATTGGGTGGAATAGGAAAAAGCGGACTGTTTATATCAAAAAAATTCGGAACAAGGGTAAGACTCGGTACTGTTATTACTGATATGCCTCTTGAAGCAGATATTCCGTTTGAAGAAGATTTATGCGGAGATTGCCGTGCCTGCGTTCTGGCATGTCCTGCAATGGCAATAGAGAATAAAAAATTTAATTTAGAAAATCCGACAGATACGTTAAACCGTCAGATATGTTCGGATTTTATGAAAGAAAAGTTCAAAAGCATCGGCAGAGGTGCCGTTTGCGGAATATGTGTAAAAACCTGCAAATACGGAAGATAATTCCGTGCTTGCAGGTTTTTTAAAAGTGTTTTTATCTGTCCAGGATGAGTTTGGTAAGTTCAACGGGATCAACAATTTTACCGTCTTTATATACACGCATATTACCGGAAGCAATTTCGTCAATAAGAATAACCTCGTTGTTGTTATAACCGAACTCAAACTTAATATCCCATAAATCAAGACCAATAGTCTTAAGGTCATCGGCAACAATTTTTGTGATTTTAAGAGTCTGTTCTTTCATGCTCTCAAACATTTCGGGAGTCATTACGCCGAGAGCTGCCAGACCTTCGCCTGTTACAAGGGGATCGCCCTTTTCGTCATTTTTGAACGTACATTCAACATATCCGCCGGGAAGAGCTGTACCGTCCGCAATATATTCACCATAGCGGCGGATAAAACTGCCGGTAGCCACCAGACGGCAGATAACTTCAAGCCCGTGACCGAACACGGTAGCGGGAAGAACTTCCATTTCGGCTGCATCAACATTTGCGTTTACATAATGTGTTTTTATTCCTGCTTTTTTAAGCAAATCAAAATAATAAACAGAAGTACGGAGATTAGCTTTTCCTATACCTTCAATAGTTAAACCAACGCTGTTTTCGCCGGGATCGAAAACTCCGTCCTTGCCTGTGCAATCATCCTTGAATTTCAGCATTACATTGCCATTATCAAGCTTGTAAACGTCTTTTGTCTTGCCTTCGTAGATTTTGTTCATAAAAAAGACTCCTTTTATAAAAAAATTAAATTAGCAATAAAATTATATTAATATAATACCACATTTTCGCAGAAAAATCAATATTTATATAAAATTTTTTCAAATTTATATCAACCTTACAAAAAAATATATTTTATACGTTTAATACAGGGTTGATTTTTACAAAAAAGTATGTTAAAATAAATAATATATTAAAAAAGCTAAAAGATTTTTTTGTGAAAAGAGGTGACAGCGGTGAGCGGTATAAAGAAACTAACAATATTACATTCAAACGATATGCATGGCGATTTTTTTCCTAAACTGAAAAACGGCGTGCTGACCGGCGGAGTTTCAATGCTTTCGGGGTATATCGGGAAAATGAGGGAAAAACATAAAAATCTTCTATATACAATATCAGGTGATATGTTCAGAGGCTCTACAATAGACAGCGAATATAAAGGTATATCTACTATAGATATAATAAACGAGCTTTCTCCCGACATGGTTACTATAGGCAATCACGAGGTAGACTACGGTATAGCTCATTTGCTATTTATAGAAAAATGTGCGTCTTTTCCTATAATAAATGCGAATATGTATCTGAAAACAAATGGCAGACGGCTGTTTACGCCTTATAAAATAATTGAAACCGGCGGAGTTAAAACGCTGTTTATAGGTATTATGACGGAAAGCGTACTGGCACAGACAAAACAGGAAAAGCTTATCGGAGAATATATTGATGTTAAAGATGCGGCAGTAGAGATAGAAAAAATATGCGATGAAGTCAGGGATGAAAACATAGATTTCACAGTACTTCTGACACATATAGGAATAGAAGAAGATAAAGTCCTGGCAGAGGAGCTGTCTAAGCGGTGCGGGGTTGATGTGATAATAGGCGGACACAGTCATACAAAACCGGAAAAACCTATAGTATCGGCAGGTATACCCATAGTGCAGGCAGGCTCGGGCACAGGGCAGATAGGTAAATTTGAAATTGAAGTGGATACAGATAAAAATTTCGTAAAAAGCTATAGCTGGGAGCTGGTCGATATTGATGAAAACACCAGCCCGAGAAATATGCAGATGGAAAAAACCGTTCTGCGATATAAAAGGGAAACAGACAAACGTTACAGCGGAGTAATAGCAAGGCTTGAGAGAGTGTGCACCCATCCGGCACGAAATACCGAAACCGAACTCGGTAAGCTGATAGCTGATGCTCTTTGCGAAGAACTGCGGCTTGATATTATGCTGGTAGGATCAGGCAGTATAAGAGGGCAGGAACTGGGTCCTGTGGTAAAATATATGGATTTACTTCAGATATTCCCGTTTAACGATGAAATTTACCGCATATTCGTAACAGGAACGCAGATAAAGCGTATGATGCGCTATATGCTGAGGGAAGAAGCTTTTACGGCACATACGGAATTTTATCAGTTCTCAAAAGGGTTTTGTGTAAAATACAGCAGAGCAGAAAGAAAACTGATTTCTGTCAGCTTAAACGGTGCGGAAATAGAGGATGAAACGGAATACAGAGTAGGAATACAGGCGTTCCACCTTATTAATATAAAGGAATTTTTAGATGTCAGCGAGGAAGAAATTTCGACAGAAAAACGTCCGAAGGTAGTGGCGGTAAACTGTACGGATATTCTGGAAGAATATTTCGGCAGCTTTGATACTGTGAAAATTCCCGATGAAAAAAGGCTTATCATACTATGATAAAAAAATTTAAAAAAACTATTGACAAAAGACTGTTAAAGTAGTATAATAAAATATAGCAAATTGAATATCACAAAGAATGACTGTGACGAGGACGGTCGGATTGTGGTGCCTGGAGAGAGTTGTCGGTTGGTGCGAGGCAATGGTAAGACTTTCCAATGACTTATCACCTCTGAGTCGGAGGACCGAAAGCGAGAGTGAGTAGACTCCTTCCGTAATGCTGCGTAAAGGCAAAGGGCTTGTTGGAGCTCGGGAAGTGACGGAATCTGTATTTCCGTAATTTGAGTGGTACCGCGGGTTATTATAACTCGTCTCAAAGCATCTTTGAGACGAGTTTTTTGTTTTATTCAAGACCGCAGAGGTTTCAGAAAGAAACGGCGGAAAAGAAAGGAGCAAAATAATATGGATTATAATTTGAAAGAGGTCGCAGGAAGAATCAAAGACCTGCGAGAAGCAAAAGGATACACGCAGGAAGAGCTTGCAAGGCTTACCGGTGTAACAACAGAAGATTACAAACTCCTTGAAGAAGGGGAGACGGATTTCAGTTTTACGTTTATTTATAAATGTGCTAAAGCTTGCGGAGTTGAAGTTGTTGACCTTCTGGAAGGAACAAGTACTACTCTTACATCCTTTGCAATTACAAGAAAAGGTGAAGGTCTTAAGATAATTAAAAAGCAAGGCGTTGTTTACAATAACCTTGCACCGAAATTCAAAGAAAAATTAGCAGAACCTTTCCTGGTAAAATTCCCTTATCTTGCAGAAGAACAGAATGCACCCATTAAACTTAATTCTCATAACGGACAGGAATTTGATGTTATTGTAAAGGGTTCTCTTAAGGTACAGGTAGGAAATCATATAGATATTCTTAATGAAGGCGATTCAATTTTCTATAACAGTATTATCCCTCACGGTATGATTGCCGTAAGCGAAGGGGGCTGTGAATTCCACGCGGTTGTACTTAATCCGCAGGACGGCCATTTCAGCGAGGAATATCCGGAAGCTCCGTTTATTGCGGCAAAAGCAGCGGTAGCAAGCGAAACTAAAGCAAAAACGGTAGCTGATAATTTCATAGAATCTACATATGATGAAAATGGTGTTTTTAATGGAATATCATTTAAAAATGAAGATAAATTCAACTTTGCTTTTGATTGCGTGGACGCTATTGCAAAGAAAAACCCCGATAAACTTGCTATGATGTGGGTTGCAAAGGATAAGACAGACCGCAGATTTACATTCGCAGATATGAAAAAGTATTCTGCAAAAACCGCTAACTATTTTGAATCTCTCGGAATCAAAAAAGGCGATACGGTTATGCTGGTATTAAAACGTCATTATCAGTTCTGGTTCTGTATGCTTGCACTTCATAAAATCGGTGCAGTTGCAATTCCTGCAACAAATCAGCTTGTTGAACACGATTTTACATACAGATACAAAGCGGCGAAGGTAAAAGCCATTGTCTGCACAGCGGATGGAGATGTATCTGTTGAAGCGGAAAAAGCGGCAGCAGAATTCCCGGATATGAAAAAAATTCTTGTAGGCGGCAAAAAAGACGGTTGGTACGATTTCAATGTTGAAATGGAAAGATTCAGCACTCATTATTTCCGCAC
>JAZOTK010000101.1:0-5798 GCA_045657605.1 Clostridia bacterium | reverse complement strand
GTATATATATTACGTGCTCTGCTTCTTTTTCAATTTCTGTATTTTTCTCAGTAGCTACGGCAATCACCCTTGCACCTCTTGTGCGGACCTCTTTTATATTACTCAGCATTTTTTCAAAAATATCGCTTTGGGTTGCAAGAGCTATTACAAGAGTACCTTCTTCTATAAGGGAAATCGTCCCGTGTTTCAGCTCACCTGCCGCATACGCTTCGGAGTGTATATAGGATATTTCCTTCAGCTTAAGAGACCCTTCAAGTGATACACAATAATCAAGTCCTCTGCCGATGAAAAAAATGTCTTTGGTGCAGGAATGATCTATAGCGCAGCTTCGGATATTTTCCTGACCTGATAAAATATCCGAAATTTTATCAGGTATTTTCTCGAGCTCGCAGATAAGCTCTTTTATACGGTCTTTTGAAATGCTTTCCTTAGCTTTTGCAAGATAAAGAGCTATAAGGTACATCACCTGCAACTGGGTTGAATATGCCTTCGTGGTAGCGACGGCAATTTCAGGACCTGCCCGGGTATAAAGGACATCATCTGATTCGCGTGCGATAGAGCTGCCGATTACGTTGACTACCGACAGAATCCTGCATCCGCTTTTTTTCGCTTCGCGTAATGCGGCAAGGGTATCGGCGGTTTCGCCCGACTGGCTGATTATTATGACCAAATCGTCTGAATTTATAATAGGCTGACGGTATCTGAATTCAGATGCCAACTCCACTTCAACCGGAATTTTCGCCAGCCGTTCAATTACATATTTCCCGACAACTCCGACGTGATAGGCAGACCCGCAGCCGATAATAAAAATTTTGCTTAGCTTTTTAATTTCTTCGTCAGAAAAGTTTATGTTATCAAGAACAATACTTCCGTCGCGTATACGGGGGAAAACGGTATCGGAGACAGCTTTCGGCTGCTCCATAATTTCTTTTAACATAAAATGCTCAAACCCGCCTTTTTCAGCGGAGGAAATATCCCAGTCAACGCGGAAAACTTCTTTTTTTATTTCCTGCCGGTCTGCATCAAGAATTTTGACACAGCCGTTTTTAATCCATACAATTTCCTTATCCTCAAGAAGATATATATCCCGTGTTTTGTTTAATACGGCAGGAATATCTGAAGCGATATATGCTTCGTTTTTGCCAAGTCCGACAATAAGAGGGCTGTCCTTCTTTACGGCGAAAAGCTCGTCCGGGTGAGATGCGGATAAAACACCGATGGCATAAGACCCTTCAAGACAGTTCATAGTTTTGATTAAAGCGTCAATCATATCTCCATTGCAATAATAATCAATAAGATGAGCTATAACCTCTGTATCCGTATCGGAAACAAAGGTGTATCCCTTGGCGGTAAGATGATCACGCAGTATAAGATAGTTTTCGATAATACCATTGTGAACAACGGCGATATCGCCACCGCCTGAAATATGAGGGTGAGAGTTTATGTCGGAAGGAGCACCGTGAGTTGCCCATCTGGTATGCCCGATGCCCACATTTCCGCATAGATTCAGTCCCGATATTTTTTCTTCCAGGACGGAAAGCCTGCCTTTGGTTTTTGAAATGTTAATTCCTCCTCCGACACCATCAATAACAGCGATGCCTGAAGAATCATATCCTCTGTATTCAAGCTTTGAGAGTCCGTCAATCAGAAAGGGGACGGCATTTTCCCTGCCCGTATATCCTACAATTCCGCACATAATATCACCTCAGCTTCTGAATTTGCGTTCCAGCAGGGAAGCGAGCTTCTCGGCGTCTTTCTGCATTTCGTTTATATCGCTGCCTTCTATCATAATACGAACAACCGGTTCAGTACCGGAGGGGCGAACGAGCAATCTGCCTTCATTGCTGTATTTGTGTTCGATAAAGCTTATCATCTGAAGGACTTCGGTATCGGTCAACATATCCGCCTTATATTCATTTTTGATACGGGCATTTACGAGAACCTGTGGCAGTATGGTTATCTGTTTTGCAAGCTCAGACGCCGTTTTATCCGAATTTTTTAAGATTTCCAGAAAATGCAGAGCACAGACGAGTCCGTCACCTGTAGTATTATCGCTGAGACTGATAACGTGTCCGGACTGTTCTCCGCCGATTACACCGCCCAGCTCAAGCATTTTTTCGAGTACATATCTGTCGCCTACCTTTGTCTGCACGAAGTCAATTCCGTTGCGGTGGCAGGTTATCCCAAGCCCCATATTACTCATTATAGTACCTACGACTACATTGTTTTTCAGTTTTCCGAGGGATTTCAGATGCAGAGCATAAAGCCCTATAAGCACATCGCCGTCAATTAAATTGCCATTTTCATCAACAGCAAGAACACGGTCGGCATCACCGTCAAAAGCAATTCCGACATCGGCACCTAGTTCTTTCACACAGGCGCATAATTTTTCTGTGTGGGTAGAGCCGCAGCTGTCGTTAATGTTTATTCCGTCCGGAGCGTCGCAGATTATATGAAGGTCCGCGCCAAGCCTTCTGAATGCTTCGGGAGCTGCCTGAAAATTTGCACCGTTGGCGCAGTCAACTGCAATTTTCATACCTTCAAGAGAAGTGTTTATTGAACCGCAGGCAAAATCAACATAATCCGATACCGCGGTTTTGATATAGGATTTGCGACCTATACCGGCACCGGTCGGGAAGTTTTCAATTGCCTTTTTACCTAAAATATAGGATTCGATTTCATTTTCGATTTCATCACTTAATTTAAAACCGTATCTGTCAAAGAATTTAATTCCGTTGTACTGGAAGGGATTGTGAGAAGCGGAGATAACAACTCCGGCATCTGCCTCGTATTTTCCTGCAAGCATAGCAACCGCAGGAGTAGGCACTATACCGAGAAGTACAACCTCAGCTCCTACGGACAGAATGCCGGCAACGAGTGCATTTTCGAGCATATCACTCGAAATTCTCGTATCCCTTCCTACAAGAATTTTGGGTGTGTGACGGGTATGACCGGTAAGTACGAATGCACCGAATCGTCCAAGGTCGTATGCAAGCATAGGGGTAAGTTCTGTGTTTGCTACGCCGCGAACTCCGTCAGTTCCAAAAAATTTTCCCATTTTTCTCCTTCCCGTCATTCATAAAATGACATAAAGATTATTTTTTCTGTGCAGTCACTGCCGCATTTGTATATATTTTGTACCACAATTTAAAAAATATCAGAGTTTTAATAAAAAATATAAAATTAAGGCAGTTCATCCAGCGATTTAAATTCAAAACCACGATTGCGGACTTCGGTTATGACGGTCTCAAGAGCGTTTGCATTATCGGGAGAAACGGCATGCATAAGTATTATTGCACCGTTGTGAAGATTATTTATAATACTGTCAATAACATACTGAGTACCTTTTTGCTGTTTTAAATCCCAGTCCATATACGCTATGCTCCAGAAAATCGTTTTATATCCGAGAGACTGAGTGATTGCCATAGTTTTTTCACTATGCTCGCCTTTTGGCGGACGCATATATTTCATAGTTTTGCCGGTAAGAGCAAAAAAATTCCTGTCAAGCATAAGCATTTCTTCTTCAAGCTCATCAGAGCTTTTAACTGACGGCATAGACGGGTGATTTACAGTATGATTTCCCACACTATGCCCTTCGTGAACCATTCTTTTTATAAGTTTTGATTCTTTTTCAAGATACGGTCCGGTAACAAAGAAACAGGCGGGAACGCCGTGTTTTTTCAGAACATCAAGTATTTGGGCAGTATATCCGTTTTCATAACCTTCATCAAAGGTGAGAAAAACTTCTTTTTTTTCGCTGTCGCCTATATAATAGCCGGAGTATTTTTCCAAAATATCCTTTTCGCCGGGATTTATATCGGGAGCGGCACCGGGATTTTTTTTAAGTCCCCATTCAAGCTTTTTGTTGCTCAGCTCATTTATCTCAAGACTTGTGCTGACATCTTCGGAAACGGTCCTGCAACCGCTTAAAATAAAACAAATTGTAAAGGCATATATCGCAAAATATTTCATATAATTCCCCCTTTGGTAAAGCTTATGAAATTATATTCAAAAAAATGTTGCAAAATGATATTTTTTATGGTATAATTGATGCATATGGAATTTTATAAAATAAAATTCCTGAGAGCTATCGCTCTTTCGTGCTCGTTCGAGCACTGCATCAATTGACGGTGTCGCGAAAATGCCCTTGCAAGCAAGCATTTTTACTCCTGGTATAATTGATGATAACAGATTATTGTAATATGTTGTTTTATAAGGGGGATATATAATATGATGTATAAAAATGAAAATACAAAAATGATTTCGTTTCCTTTAGGTGGTATTGGTTCGGGTTGTATAGGCCTTGCAGGAAACGGACAATTGATAGATTGGGAGATTTTTAACAGACCAAACAAATTCAGCGAAATGGGAAAAACTCATTTTGCGGTAAGATGTTTTCAGGATGGGGAAATAAAAGATGCACGAATTCTGGTTTCGGATATTAAAAATGAGTTTATACGTACCGGTTCGGGTTGCAGTCAGTCATCCCTGAACGGATTTCCGCATTTTAAAACAAACAGTTTCAAGGGTGAATTTCCCTTTGCAAAGCTAAGCTTTAAAGATGATATGTTCTGTGGAAAGGTTGGACTTACTGCGTTTAATCCGCTTATTCCGCTTGACAGTAAAAACTCATCTATCCCTGCCGCTTTTTTTGAAGTTGAGTTTAAAAATGATAGTGACACCACGCTCGAATACGAGGCAGTCTTTTCTGTGCAATCGCCTTTCCCGAACACAAAAAACACAGTAATTGACGGTGGCGTAACTATTTTCGACGAAGATAACAGAAGCAATAACTTAACCGTTATGTGTGACTGCGACAATGTACATACAACAGACTTCTGGTACAGAGGATGGATGAACAACTTTTACCAGGATAATATGCGAATATTCTGGAACGATTTTTCAGCAGGCAAAGAATTATTTAACCGTAATTACCCCGATTCGGCCTGCAATGATACATGCAGTGTCGGAGGCAAAGTAACTGTTGCTCCGGGGAAGAGCGAAAAAGTAAGATTTGTAATGAGCTGGAGTATTCCTGAAAATTATAACTACTGGGCACCGCTGAAAGATAAAAAAGGAAAAGATGTAACGTGGAAAAACTATTATGCAACAGTTTTTGAAACATCAAAAGAAAGTGCGGAATATTCTGTAAAAAACTGGGATTACTTATATAAAGAAACTCTCAGCTTTACGCGTGCACTCTATTCCTCTACACTTGATGAAAGCATTAAACAGGCAATAGGCTCAGGCCTTTCTGTTTTAAAATCGCCGACTGTTACTCGTCTTGAAGATGGCAGTCTTTACGGCTTTGAGGGTTCAAACAACACAGGCGGCTCATGCGAAGGCTTGTGCCAGCATGTATATAACTATGCTTATGTATGCTGCTATCTTTTCCCTGATCTGGAAAGAGGTATACGTGATAATGAATTGAAATACGGAGTTCTTCCGAGTGGAGAAACCGTGTTCAGACTTCCGCTTCCTTTTTACAGAAAAGAATTTGTAAATATGTTTAAAAATGACGGTACCAAATTCCGTCCCTGCGTTGACGGACAGATGGGTGACATTATAAAGGTATACCGTGAATGGAAGCTTTCGGGCGATGATAAATGGCTGAAGAAACAATGGAAAACAGTAAAAAAAGTTCTGGAATTCACATGGAGTCCTGAGAATGACCAGTTATGGGATGCTGATTGTGACGGTGTTATAGAAGGCCGTCAGCATCACACACTTGACAACGAGCTGTTTGGCCCCAACGGCTGGATGCAGGGATTTTATCTTGCTGCCCTTAAAGCAGCTGC
>JAZOTK010000100.1:0-2332 GCA_045657605.1 Clostridia bacterium | reverse complement strand
TAATACCAAATCCGCCGGCATTTGAAACAGCCGCCGCCAATTCAGCAGTGGAAACCCATGCCATACCGCCCTGGAATATGGGATATTTTATACCTAAAATTTCACAAATTCTGTTCATTTCGCATTTCCTTTCCATTTTATATAAGCCGAAGCCCAGGTCAGACCGCCGCCGAAACCTACGATTACTATTTCATCGCCGTCTTTTATTTTTCCGTCTTCTACTGCTCTTGCAAGTGCTATGGGTATACATGCCGCTGACATATTTCCCATATCGCTGATATAATTTACAACCTTGCCGTCTTCCATAGCAAGTCTTTTTGCGGAAGCTTCTATTATTCTTGCATTTGCCTGATGGGGGATAAGAAGGTTTATATCTTCTTTTGTTTTGCCCGCTTTTTCTATAACGCGCATTGTACTGCTTACCATTGTACGTACCGCAAACTTGAATACCTCGCTACCGTTCATCCAGAACACGTGCGGATTATCCTTTGTCATACGTTTTTCAATATCTTCATTTGTACATTTTGCATGAGGGATGGTAAGGAGCATACCTTTTCTGCCGTCAGCACCTATATCCATAGCAAGCACGCCACAGTCATCGTCTGTTGCTGAAACAACTGCCGCACCGGCACCGTCACCGAAAAGCACACAGCTTTTTCTGTCTGCCCAGTCAACGAACTTACTCATCGCTTCGGAAGCTACAATAAGGATGTTTTTATATTCACCCGCCATTATATAAGCACGGGCAACGCTGAGGGCATATACAAAACCGGTACACGCCGCATTAAGGTCCATTGCCGCCGCACCGCTAATTCCAAGCGCCTGCTGTATTATACAGGAGTTTGAAGGAGTATCATAGTCCTGGGTAACATTTGCACAAATCAGCATATCAATTTCATCGGCTGAAATACCGGCATTTGCTATAGCATTTTTTGCCGCTTCTATACCCATATCGCTGCCGAATTTATCCTCGTCCAGTATATGTCTTGATTTTATTCCGCTGTGTTCTACTATCCATTCGTCTGTTGTATCAACCATTTTTTCCAAATCTGCATTTGTAAGCAGTTTCGGGGGCATATAATAACCGATTCCTGAAATGTAAGCGTTTGCCATAAATTATCATCACCTTTCGTTATCAAACTTTAATACTTGTTTCTGTAAGTTTATTTTTGATTGCTTCGGTAAGTCCGGATTTGCAAGCCTTCTGCGCTTGCATAAAAGCACTCACAATAGCTCTTGCATCAGAACTGCCGTGAGCTTTTATTACAGTACCGTTAACCCCAAGAAGAGGGGCACCGCCGTATTCTTTATAGTCCATTTTTTTGCGGAACCCGTTTATTCCGTTGTGGACCATAACTGCCGCAATTTTTGATATAAGATTTTTCATAAATATCTCTTTTACTTCGCCTGCGATATATTTTCCGAGTCCTTCGTAAAGCTTAAGAGCAATATTCCCGGTAAATCCGTCTGCTATTATTACATCGGCTTCTCCGTAGGGAAGGCTCCTTGCTTCTATATTACCGATAAAGTTAAGATCGGAATTTTTCAGAATTTTATATGCCTCACGTGTAAGGTCCGTACCCTTTTTCTCCTCAGCACCTATGTTAAGCAGGGCGACACGTGGGCGTTTTATTTCAAGCACGTGCGACATATAATAAGACCCCATAACTGCGAACTGATAAAGATTTTCGGGAGTGCAGACAGCATTGGCACCTGCATCAAGAAGAGCAAAAGGTCCTCTTTGTGAAGGAAGAAGCGGCGTAAGTGCCGGTCTCAGAACTCCATCGGGTTTTTTTAGTATGAATGTAGATGCCGCTATAAGAGCACCGGTGTTTCCTGCACTGAGAAGTGCATCTCCTTCACCGCTGCTGAGCATATTCATAGCTACAACAAGCGATGAGTCGGTTTTCCTTCTTACAGCACGAATCGGGTCGTCTTCGTTTTCTATTTTCTCACTACAATGAATTATGCTGATTTTTGACATATCTGCCTTACATTCGGAGAGAATCGGACGGATAAGTCCTTCATCACCACATAAAATGGCTTCACAGCCAAGCTTTTTAACTGCTTCGGCAGCACCTTTTACTTGTTCGAGGGGAGCATAATCGCCACCCATTGCATCTGTTATAATTCTCATTTTAAACCTCCACTTTGCCGTATTAATGGCTTTACGGTAAACAATGTTTGATTGCGGTTATTCTACAGGACAAAGGATGAATTTTCCTCTGAAAACTTCTTTTCTGTCCCGGTATATGAATACCCATACGGTATAACCGTAATCACGCTGATATTTTACTTCTGCTTTTGCAACAAGCGTTTCACCCGAATATAC
>JAZOTK010000099.1:0-5809 GCA_045657605.1 Clostridia bacterium | reverse complement strand
CTCAGAACATATCAACCCAAGAAAAGACAGAGAAAAAAAGTTCACGGTTTCAGAAAGAGAATGTCTACATCGAACGGCAGAAAGGTTTTAGCCCGCAGAAGACTTAAAGGCAGAAAGACATTATGTGCATAAGATTTACTTCTCGTAAATCTTATGCCAGGCATTGAAACTAAAAAGGCGGGCTTTTTAGCCTGCTTTTTGTATAATTATGAAAAAAACAGTATCACTTAACAGAAACACTACGTTTCTGCGATTATATTCAAAAGGTACAAGCTGTGCGAACAAATATCTTGCGGTCTATTTTTTGAAAACAAAAAATCCGGACGGCATAAGGCTTGGAATTACGGTAAGCAAAAAGGTAGGCTGTGCCGTTGTGCGTAACCGTATAAAAAGACTGATAAGAGAGAGCTACAGATTAAATGAGGATAAAATTAAAACAGGTATTGATATTGTCATAGTAGCAAGACGAAATGCGGCAGAAGCAAATTATAAATCTATTTCTTCTGCGCTTTTGCATTTGTTTAAAAAGCTTTCTCTCCTTGAAACAGATCATGCGTAAATTATGTGTTTTTCTGATAACCTTTTACAGAAACCATATATCACCGCATAAAACGCCGTGTTGCCGTTTTATACCTACTTGTTCGCAATATGCGCTGGAAGCGTTTGAAAAATACGGATTTTTAAAAGCACTGTGGCTTACCTGCCGCAGAATACTCCGTTGCAATCCGTTTTGCAAGGGAGGATACGACCCCGTACCCTGATAACAGATGAAAGGTTGATTAATTAAAATGATGGATATTATCAGAATTCCCTTAGGATTTATCCTGAGAATGATTTATCTGGTTGTTCAGAACTATGGCGTTGCGCTTATTATTTTCACAATAATAGCTAAACTTCTTCTTTTGCCGCTTAACTTTAAGCAGCAAAAATCCCTGGTGCAGACAAACCTGATAAAACCCAAACTCGACGCCCTGCAGAAGCAGTATGGCGATAACAAAGAAAAATACAGCGAAGAAATGATGAAGCTTTATAAGAAATACGGCGTAAACCCCATGTCGGGATGTCTGCCGCTTCTGATACAGTTTCCTATTCTGTTCGCACTGTATGAAGTGGTAAGAAAACCAATCTCTTATATATGGGGACAAAGAGGAGAGGCATTGTCGCAGCTCCTGACACAGTATGGAATAACAGGGGACGCAGCAAGAATAAACGGGGAAATAGAGCTTGCAAAAAAATTGTTTACGGAAGGTCATCCGTGGGGCGTTAATTTTAATTTCTTAGGTCTTGATTTATCGCAGACACCCACATTTAATCTGGCCTCCCCCACACTTGGAATTGACTGGATATGGATTCTGCCCATTGTTGCAGGTCTTACAACATGGCTTTCGAGCAAGCTGATGAACATAGGCACGGACAAACCGAAAGAAGAAAAAAAATCTGACCGTCCGCCGAAACCGGGAGAAAAAGATCCCAATGCTACAGCTAATACCATGACAAATATTATGCCTTTTATGACAGCGTGGTTCGCTTTCATGGTACCGGCCGGCATAAGCATATACTGGATAGCAAACAATATAATCCAGGTTGCACAGCAGTATGTAATAAATAGGCTCTATGTTCCTAAATTAAAGGAAAGGATGTCACTTGAAAATGAAAAGTTTGAGAACGATAGAAAAAAGCGGAAAAACCATAGAAGAAGCCGTTAGTGCGGCACTTGCTGAGCTTGGAATAGCTCAGGACGATGCAGTAGTAGAAGTAATAGAAGAAGGAAGCAAAGGATTTCTTGGTATAGGCAGCAAAGAAGCTACTGTAAAAGTAACAGAAAAGATAGATATAGAAAAAAAGGCAGTAAAATTCCTTGATTCAATGGTTTCAAAAATCGTTGACAAGGCAGATTATGATGTTGAATATAATGACAAGGGAATAAAAATTATACTCAGCGGGCCTGATATGGGTATTCTCATTGGCCGCAGAGGTGATACGCTGGATGCACTTCAGTATCTTACCAGTATTTTTGTAAACAAATATTCATCTGAATATATAAAGGTTTATCTTGATACTGAAAACTACCGTGAAAAACGTCACGACACTCTCGTAAGACTGGCAAGACGTCTGGCATCTCAGGTTGTAAGAGAAGGAAAAAGCATTACTCTTGAGCCTATGAATCCCAACGAAAGAAGAATTATTCATTCTACACTTCAGAACAACAGACTTGTTACAACAGGCAGTATAGGCGACGAGCCCGGCAGACGTGTTGTAATATCTCTCAGCGACAAAAAATAGAAATGAGGTAATTATCTTGGAGATGAAAAAAGTCAGAACAAGATTTGCGCCCAGCCCTACGGGATATATGCATATAGGTAATCTCCGCACGGCACTGTACGCATATTTACTTACAAAAAAATATAACGGCGATTTTATACTCAGAATAGAAGATACCGACCAGGAGCGCTATGTTGAAGGTGCTGTTGACTTAATCTACAAAACCCTTGCAGAAGCAGGGCTGAAGCACGATGAAGGTCCTGATGTTGGCGGCGATGTTGGTCCTTATGTTCAGAGCGAGCGTCGCGAAATTTACAAAGAATACGCACATAAGCTCGTTGAGCTTGGCGGTGCTTACTACTGTTTCTGTGACAAAGAACGCCTTGACAGTCTTCGTCAGATACAGGAAGCATCAAAAATACCTACAAAATACGATGGCTATTGCCGTAATCTTTCAAAAGAAGAAATCCAGGCAAAGCTTGATGCAGGCGTTCCTTATGTAATCCGTCAGAAAATTCCTAAAACAGGAACAACCTCTTTTGACGATGTAATTTACGGTACTATCAGGGTTGATAACTCTACTCTTGATGATAACGTTCTGCTTAAATCAGACGGGCTTCCCACATATAACTTTGCAAACGTAATTGATGACCATCTTATGGGCATTACTCATATCATAAGAGGAAGTGAATATCTCTCCTCTACGCCGAAATACAATCTTCTTTACGAAGCTTTCGGCTGGGATATTCCCACTTATGTACACTGTCCTCCCGTTATGAAAAATGCTACAGAAAAGCTTTCCAAACGTAACGGTGATGCATCTTACGAGGATATAATTGCAAAAGGTTATCTTAAAGATGCCGTTCTGAACTTCATTGCCCTTTTAGGCTGGAGTCCCGGAGGCGACAGAGAAATATTCACTCTGCCCGAATTGATTGAAGCTTTCGATCCTAAAGGAATCAGTAAGTCTCCCGCTATTTTTGATGCACAAAAATTAAACTGGATGAACGGCGAATATATCAGAAGAATGACTGTTGAAGAATTCTGCGAGCTTGCAATGCCTTATTTCAAACAGGCTGTTAAAAAGGATATAGATTTTATCGAGCTTGCAAAACTGCTTCATACCAGAGTTGAAGTTTTAAGCGATATTCCTGAACAGATAGACTTTATAGACGAGCTTCCCGAGTATGATACAGCAATGTATACTCACAAAAAGATGAAAACTGATGAAGAAAATTCTCTTGAAGCTCTTAAAGAAATTCTTCCCGTCCTGGAATCTCTTGAAACCTGGACAGAAGAATCAATTCACGACAGTATGTTTGCTCTTATAGAAAAGCTTGAAGTTAAAAACGGCAGAATTCTGTGGCCACTTCGTACAGCTCTGTCGGGTAAACAGTTCACTCCGGGTGGCGGAATAGAAATAGCACTGCTTCTCGGAAAAGAAGAATCTCTCAGCCGTATAAGAAAAGGTATAGAGCTTCTTACAAAATAAAATATAAACTGCCACCGGGTAGTGGTGGTGCCAAGGCACCCGCAGGTATATCGTTAGGTCTTTGAAGATATACAGGCGGGTGCTTTTTAAATATAAGTAAACAATGATTATCAGGGGGCACTATATTATGCTAAAAAACCCTTTTTCCACACTTAAAAAACACGAATGGCTTCTTTGGGGTATATCAATAATAGTTGTTCTTATTTCAAATATAATCGCAGGAGAAATTTATCTGCCGACTCTTGCAGCAACTCTCATAGGCGTAACCGCCCTTATCTTTATCGCCGGCGGTAACGTCTGGGGGCAGATACTGACGGTTATCTTTAGTTTCCTCTATTCCATTACCTCTTTTAAGTTCAGGTATTACGGAGAAATTGTAACCTATCTTGGTATGACAATGCCTATAGCAGCTGCCTCTGTTGTAACCTGGCTGAAAAACCCCTATAAACCCGGAGCTACTGTGGTAAAAATACAAAAACTGTCTTTCAGGCAAAAAATAGCGACCGTTTTTCTCACCATAGGTGTTTCCTGGATATTTTACTATATCCTGAAATATCTCGGCAATGCAAACCTTTTGGTCAGTACTGTTTCGGTCACAACGAGCTTTCTCGCCTCTTATCTGATGCTGAAACGCAATTCCTGGTACGCCGTAGCCTATGCCGCTAACGATATTGTTCTGATTGTTTTATGGGTTATGGCGGCAGTGGAGGATATGGCATATTTTCCGTTTGTTATATGTTTCCTGATGTTTTTAATAAACGATATATACGGCTTTATAAGTTGGAAACTCCGCGAAAAGAAACAGAATTTATAAGGTCTGTTCCCTTGACATTGTCACCGTAAAATGATATACTTTATGGTATAGAGTATAATAAATAAAACAGCGTTTCATCAGCCCGGTTTCCGGAATAATACTGCGCAATCTTTCTGTCCGGCAGCTTGAAGCCCATAATATAACTTTTGAAAGGAACCGTGATTCAAATGACATTGGTACAGGAACTGAAAAGCATTCCCATAACAGAGCTTCCGGCAAGATGTGCCGAACTTATAAACCAGGGAAAGGATGTCCCGGCATCTATTATTAAAAGACTTGAAGAATATCAGCGTGTCCTGAAAATGGCAGAATATGACCGCGCTATAGGTGTTTCGCCTATATGCGGCGTTGATGAAGCCGGTCGAGGTCCTCTTGCCGGCAGTGTATATACGGCAGCAGTTATTTTGCCTGAAAACACAGTGATAGAAGGTATCAATGATTCAAAAAAGCTTTCGGCAAAAAAGAGAGATGAGCTTTTTGAGGAAATAAAAGAAAAGGCTGTATCTTTTGCAATTACAACAGCCGACTGTCGGGAAATCGACGAGCTTAATATCAGAAACGCTACATATATGAGTATGAATAAATCTGTATCGGCGCTTTCCCAAATCCCTGCATTTGTACTTATTGACGGCGATGCTATTACAGGAATGACCCTGCCAAGAAGGTGTGTAATTGGTGGCGATGCAACCAGCCTTTCTATCGCCGCTGCATCTATTCTCGCCAAAGTAAGCCGAGACCGTTATATGGAAAAGCTTGACGAAAAATATCCTATGTACGGATTTGCAAAACATAAAGGATACGGCACAAAAGAGCATATTGAAGCAATAAAAAAATACGGTCCCTGTCCTGAGCACCGTATGACCTTTATAAAAAATTTCATTTAAAATGTAAGCAGGCGACCATCCTCGGCCACCTGCTTATTTTTTATTTTTTTGCTATATCTTTTATTACTTCTCCGGCAATAATAAGCCCTGCAACCGAAGGAACAAAAGCAACACTTCCCGGAATCTGCCGTTTTGATGAAACCTCATTTGTGTTTCCTTTCGGAGTAATTGGCTCCTCCTGAGAATACACAACCTTAAGCTTTTTTATTCCTCTTACTTTAAGCTCCCGTCTCATTACCTTCGCTAATGGACATACAGAGGTTTTAAAAATATCAGTTACTTCAAACCGGGTCGGGTCAAGCTTGTTTCCCGCCCCCATACAGCTTATTACGGGAACTCCCGCTTCTTTTGCTTTCT
>JAZOTK010000098.1:0-6073 GCA_045657605.1 Clostridia bacterium | reverse complement strand
ATGTGTATTAAAATTATAAAAACCGGAACTAATTTGCTCAACTCTTGACAAATATCCTGTTTTGTGATAAAATTAAATAAAAAATAAAACAGGAGGAATACAAATGAAGAAAGATGCATCAAGAGACTATGCAACAAATGCATTCAGAGTTTATGCCGTATTGGGAGAAAAAGGCAGGAAAAAACTTAAATCAGCGGCTGAAAACACCCCTATAGCCCGGGACGTTGAGGCTGTCGATAAAACCCTTGAAAGCATAGGAAATCTGCCGGACGGCGATATTATATCAAAAGCCGTTAAGCGTGTGTATTTCTGTAGCGGTAAGTATGCCTTTTCAAGAGGAGAAATAGTAAGAAGGGTATATGCCTTAAAGGACGAAATATATGTTTCTGAGATTCAAATTTATCGCTATTTGAGATTAGCAAGAGAAACCTTCTGTAAAATCAGGGGGTTATGCACCTGGGATGACCTGGAGGAGTGCGGGATAAAAGAAAAAATTATATAAGTCGGGCAGAGATAAATTTTATTGACAAAAGCATAGTTTTGAGTTATAATATAAAAGAAAGGGGAGAGTATATATGGGGGTAAATGAATATTTGCTGACGGCGGCGGCACTTTTACCCGCTGTGATTTTAGGGTGCTATGTATTCAAAAAAGACCGCGTTGAAAAAGAACCGGTTTCTCTTTTAATATTGCTTTTTTCTCTTGGTATACTCTGCTGTTTTCCGGCGGCGATGGCAGAAGAATGGCTGATAGAACTGATGGGGAAAATTTTTTCTCTTGCTGATGTGCATCCGAAGGAAGGAACTCAGCTTTTGCCGAGTATGTTCCGGGTATATAATTTTGTGAAATATTTTATAGGGGTTGCGCTGGTGGAAGAAGGCTGTAAGCTGATTGCGCTGAAGGCGGCTACAAGGAAAAACGAAAATTTCAACTGTCTTTTTGACGGACTTATCTATGCCGTTTTTGTTTCACTTGGATTTGCGGCGTTTGAAAATGTATTATACGTTTTGGAAAACGGGTGGATAAATGCCTTTATGCGAGGCGTACTTTCAGTACCGGCACATATGTTTTTTGCGGTATTAATGGGAGTATATTACAGCATGGAGCATATAACAGAGAAGGCTGCCGAAATTGAAAAAAGACTTGGGGAAGAAGGCGAAATTTGTGTTAATGGCCCGTTTAACCCCAAAAAATACAGATATAAAAAGCTGCTGATACCCGTAGCGGCACACGGGCTGTACGATTTCTGCTGCACATCGGATTCGGGGCTGGCTATAGCAGTATTTTACGGATTTGTAGCATTTCTTTACATATACTGTTTTGGCAAGATAAAAAGCTTTTCCGAGGCAGACGGATTTTCGGGAAGTTATGCGGAGAATATGGTCCGGGCAAAATATAAAAAGTGCGAGGAGATATAAAAATGAACGAGATGATAAAAAGAATAAATTTTCTGTACAATAAATCAAAAAACGAAGGACTCAGCGAGGAAGAAAAAGAGGAGCAGGCAAAGCTCAGAAAAGAATATGTAAGACAGTTTCGTCAGGGGCTTGATAATACACTCAGTAACGTTTATATTATGGACGAGAACGGAAATAAACGTAAGGTGGAAAAGAAAAGCAAATAAAAAGGGTTCGGGAGAGATGTTGTCTTTCCCGAAAAAATTTTCCCCAAAATGCTTGACAGATTGGAAAAAGTATGGTATAGTATATATTAGCATAATATTATAAAAGGCGTTGACGGAGAGGGCATATTCAAAAGAACCTTCAAGAGAAGTGGCGGTTGGTGCGAGCCATAGGGGACCGGATGTGTTTGTAGCTCCTGAGCCGGAAGGAAGAAAGCTCTTATTTTGAGCAAGTAGAACCTTCCCGTGATTGCTGCGTTAAGGCATAAGGGTTGACAGACCCCGAGAGTGGCGGTGATTTCACCGCAAATTGAGTGGTACCGCGGGTGATAAACACTCGTCTCAAAGTTTTATCAATTCTTTGAGGCGTTATTTTTTTGCCTCAGAAAAGGAGGAAAATTTTATTATGGAAAACTCAATGGATATTAATCTGAAAATTAAAGAAATGGCACGGCGTATTCGTGAGCTCCGTGAAATTGAAAGCTATTCATATCAGTATATGTCGGAAAAAACAGGTGTTTCGGTTGATGAATATATCAGATGTGAAAACGGAGAAGCGGACCTTAACTTTGCATTTATTTACCGTTGTGCGGCGGCACTTGGTGTAAACGTAACCGATATTATCGAGGGCTACAGCCCTAATCTTAAATCATATAACGTTACACGTGCAGGAGCCGGTCAGGAGATTGCAAAAGCACACGGTATGCTTTACTACAACCTTGCATATGCGTTTAAAAACCGTATTGCGGAGCCGCTTTATGTTGTAAGTACATACGATGAGACGGCTCAAAACAAGGATATTGAGCTTACTACCCATACGGGACAGGAATGTGATATTGTCATAGAAGGACATCTTATGGTACAGATTGGCGAGCATACAGAAGTGCTCGGCCCCGGTGACAGTATTTATTATAACAGTGATACTCCTCACGGTATGAGAGCCGTAAACGGTAAGGACTGTAAGTTCTATGCAATCGTTCTTCGTGCCGACGCTGATATTAGTGAAGGCGCATCTGCGGAATTGATATCTACAGAAGAAATTATCGGTTCAGTTCACAGAGAAGATAAGGACAGAATATATCATAAATATATTGACGTGGTTGAGGATGCCGCAGGCACTCCCATATCAATAGAATTTAAAAATACGGATAAATTCAACTTCGCTTTTGATCTGGTGGACGAGCTTTCAAGACGTGAGCCCGATAAGCTGGCGATGCTTCATATCGGTAAAGACAAGAAAGAAAGAAGATTCACATTCACCGATATGCGCAAATATTCGAGTCAGTGTGCAAACTATTTCGCATCACTTGGTATTAAAAAAGGCGACAGGGTAATGCTTATCTTAAAACGTCATTATCAGTTCTGGATAGCTATGCTCGGTCTTAATAAACTGGGTGCAATAGCAATCCCTGCCGTAGACCAGCTTCAGGAACACGACCTGGAATACAGATTTAATTCGGCAGGAGTAAGCGCTATCGTTTGTACGGCTGACGGCGAAATTGCAGATCACGTTGATAAGGCAGCGGAAAAATGCCCCGGGCTTGTAAATAAAATGCTGGTAGGCGGAACAAAAGAAGGCTGGAGAAATTTTGATGTTGAATACCAGCGTTTCAGCACTCATTTTACCCGGACAGACGATTCTCCCTGCGGCGATGATACAATGCTGATGTATTTTACATCAGGTACATCGGGTTATCCCAAAATTGCAACACATAACTATAAATATCCTCTCGGACATTTCCATACAGCAAAATACTGGCATAACGTAAATCCGGACGGACTGCATTTTACAATTTCCGATACGGGCTGGGCTAAAGCTATGTGGGGGAAACTGTACGGTCAGTGGCTCTGCGAAGCGGCAACCTTCGTATATGATTTTGACCGTTTTGATGCGGCAGAAATTCTGCCTATGTTTGCAAAACATCATATTACTACCTTCTGTGCACCGCCCACAATGCTCCGTATGATGATAAAACAGGATATTTCAAAATATGATTTCTCATCTGTACAGCATATGACAACAGCAGGCGAAGCGCTTAATCCCGAAGTATACCGTCAGTTTGAAAAAGCTACGGGACTGCAGATTAAAGAAGGCTTCGGACAGACTGAAAGTACAATGATTATAGGTAATCTCGTAGGTAAACCTCATAAAATCGGTGCTATGGGTAAACCTGCACCCATATACAAGGTTGAACTTCATAATGCTGACGGTCAGCCGGTTAAAACAAGTGAATCAGGTGAAATCGTAATAAACGTAAAAGACGGCGCACCCTGCGGTCTGTTCACAGGTTACTACGGCGATGAGGAGAAAACAAAAGAAGTATGGCATGACGGATATTACCATACCGGAGACGTTGCATGGTGTGACGAGGACGGATATTACTGGTATGTAGGACGTGTTGATGACGTTATTAAATCATCGGGATACCGCATAGGACCCTTTGAAATCGAAAGCGTTATCATGGAACTGCCCTATGTTCTTGAATGTGGCGTTTCCGCTGTTCCCGATGAGGTAAGAGGTCAGATAGTAAAAGCGAGCATTGTGCTTGTAAACGGCACAGTACCGAGCGATGAATTAAAGAAAGAAATTCAGACCTACGTAAAAGAGAGAACAGCACCTTATAAATATCCCAGAATTGTAGAATTCAGAGAAAGCCTGCCGAAAACGGTAAGCGGAAAAATACAGAGAAACAAACTTTAATAATAGCAAAACCTCTCAGGATAAATTTCCTGAGAGGTTTTTTCTATGCTTCTAATCTTGCTTTTATTGTTTTAATATATTCTGTCGGAGCTTTCTTTTCATATTGCTTGAACAGACGGCTGAAATAATGTACGGAAGAAAATCCTAAAATGGAAGAAATCTGAGTCAGGTTATATTCGCCTTCACGCATAAGTCGTTTTGCTTCTTTGATTTTAAGTCTGTTAATATAATTTGTCACGGTATCACCATAGGTCTTTTTAAAGCCGGAACACAGACTTGTTTTATTTGTTCCGAAAAGAAAACAAAGCTCGTTAAGACTTATTTTTTCACGGAAATTTTCGTTTATATATGTATAAATTTCGGGTATTTTTGTGTCGGAAACGGCGGTTTCGTTTTTGCTCACAACCATCTCAGCACTACGTATAAGCTCAATAAAAAATGTTTCAAGCTTAAGTTTAATCATCTGGTCAGCGCCAAACGGATAGTCATGCCGTTTTTTCATATCCGCAACATTCGGAACATCATACGGCGGAAGAAAAACAGTTCTTCCTTCTTTTATTATTTCTGTCAGAAGCTTTTGCTTTTCGGCAGTAAGCCTGACGGGTTTTGTTGAAAATATATCAAGCTCGGGAGCCTTACATTCAAACCCGATTATAATAACACTTGGCGCGTTTTCATTAAAGCAGGTAAGCGAATGCGTTTCGCCGGCTTTATGAATTATAAGACTGTTTTCGTTTAAAACACCGGTATAGCTTTCGGATTCCACATTGATAAGTCCGCTGTCCACATAAATAAGCTCGCGGAAATCGTGTTGGTCCTCAAATGTATGATATTGTTTTGTGAACTCAAAATAATGTATATTAGCTATTCTGGTGACTTCTATTGCTTTTTCAAATTTTTTCAGTTTATATTTCATCAGGCTCTCCCCCCATAAATATTATAACATAATACTATGATTTAGTCAATATTAAAAAAAATTAATATTGTGCAAAAAAAATTTAATATAAGATAAATACAATATGTATAATTTCTGATAAAATAAGAGTATAAAATAAAATTAAAGGAGATGTATAATTATGGCAAACAGAATTTGTATTCCTGATTATGAGTATAAGGAAAGAATTGCAAGAGCAGCTAAAATGGTAGCTGAAAAGGGTCTTGATGTAATGGTGGTTTCCAGCACAGAATCCGACTATGCAAACGCAAGATATTTCAGCGGTTTCTGGCCTTTATTTGAAAGAGCCGGTGTTGCTATTTCCGCAAACGGTGATGCTGCACTTATGGTAGGTCCCGAATCAGCTATTTTTGCAAGAGACTTTGCTAAAATTGACAAAATCTTTGTTCTCAGAGAATTCAGAGAATCAGCTGACCCTGCTTATCCCGAACTTCATGCAGATACATTTGCAGATGTATTTAAAGCAATCGGTGTAACAGGCGAAAATATTAAAATCGGTCTCGGCAGCTATGTTGAATGCACACTGCCTATCTATGAAGGCTTAAAAGAAAGCTTCCCGAAAGCTGAAATTACAAAATGTAACGACATTATGGTTAACCTCCGTAAAATCAAGAGCGTAAACGAGCTTGCTTGTATTAAAGAAGGTTTCCGTATCGTTGACCTTGCAACAGATGAAGTTATCAGAAACTTAAAACCCGGTGTAACTGAACTTCAGATGGTTGGTATCGCTCAGAAGGTTATTTACGAAGAAGGCGCAGAATACGAAGGTCTTCCGATGTATGTATTCAGCGAAAAA
>JAZOTK010000097.1:0-6237 GCA_045657605.1 Clostridia bacterium | reverse complement strand
CAGTGTTGGAATTGACATAGGCACGAGCACAACCCAGCTCGTATTTTCGGAAATTTTTGTGGAAAATACGGCATCAGCATACTGTGTTCCGAGGGTTATGATAACCGATAAGAAAATTATATACCGAAGTGAAATTTATTTTACACCGTTATTATCACAGACAAGCATCGACAGAGACGGTGTTCGTGAAATAATCGAAAAGGAATATATAAAAGCCGGCGTTAAAAAAGAGGATGTTGATACCGGCGCGGTTATAATCACAGGCGAAACGGCAAGAAAAGAAAATGCTTCTGCCGTAGCTGATTTTATGAGCGGATTTGCCGGAGATTTCGTAGTGGCAACAGCGGGAGCAGATCTTGAGAGCGTAATTTCGGGAAAAGGTGCAGGTGCGGATATAAATTCCGAAAAACTCCGCCGTCCGGTAGTTAATATAGACATCGGCGGAGGCACAAGTAACTTTGCGGTATTTGAAAGCGGCGAAGCAACGGAAACAGGGTGTATGGACATCGGCGGCAGGTTAATCAGGCTGAAAGACGGCGTTATAACATACATTGCACCCAAGTTGCAGAAAATCATATCAGCAAAGGGTATCGGGATAAAAGAAGGGGCAACAGCCCATGAATCGGAGCTTGAAAAAATAGCGGATATTATGACACACGCTCTTATGCAAGGCGTAGGTCTTGAGGAAAGAGACAGCTTTTTTGATTTGCTGATAACAAACAAAATGCCCGAAATTAAAGCTGAAAACATATCATTTTCGGGCGGAGTGGCGGATTATATATACGGCGATACAGAAACAGACCTCTATAAATACGGCGATATCGGTATAATTTTAGGCAGAGCGATACGAAACTCACCGCTATATAAAAGCCTTAACGTAATCAAAAGTGCGGAAACCATACGTGCAACTGTAGTAGGAGCAGGAGCACATACCACGGAAATCAGCGGAAGTACGGTAACTTATACAAAAAATCTGTTCCCGATAAAAAACCTGCCGGTATTGAAACTGACAAGGCAGGAAGAAAAAGATATACCGTCAGTTTTGGCAAAAAAGCTTGAGTGGTATGAAGGCGGAAAGGTAGCCATTGCCTTTGAAGGCATAAAAAATCCGACATTTGCTGAGGTGGAGAAATATGCAAATGCACTCGCGCAGGCAGGCACATCGCCACTTACAGTAATAGTGGAGCAGGATATGGCAAAGGCACTCGGACAATCGCTGTACAGCAGGGTTAACAGCGAAATAATCTGCCTTGACGGTATTCATCTTAAAAACGGTGATTATATAGATATCGGGAATCCGATAGCCGAAGGAAATGTTCTTCCGGTAGTGGTAAAAACGCTGGTGTTTGAATAAGAAAGGATGATTGTATGATACTCAAAACAAAGCTGTTTGGCAAAACCTATGAGTTTAAGAGTCTCAAAGAGGTTATGGCAAAAGCAAACGAAGAAAAATCAGGAGATATTCTTGCCGGTCTTGCGGCGGAGTCGGCAGAGGAACGAGTTGCCGCAAAGGTTGTGCTTGCAAACGTCACCTTAGCCGATTTGCGTAATAATCCGGCAGTACCCTATGAAACCGATGAGGTAACAAGAATAATCCAGGACGATGTAAACGAAAGTATTTATAACGAAATAAAAAATAAAACTGTCGCCGAGTTCCGTGAATGGATTTTATCGGAATCCACAACAGGCGATATGATAAAACGAATTTCAAGAGGTCTTACCTCGGAAATGGTCGCCGCTACAGCAAAGCTTATGAGTAATATGGACCTGATTTACGGAGCTTCAAAAATCCGAATTACAGCACATTGTAATACTACCATAGGCGAAAGAGGAACACTTTCTTCAAGACTTCAGCCTAATCATCCTACGGATAATCCTGACGGAATAATGGCATCGCTTCTGGAAGGGCTGACCTATGGTGCGGGAGATGCACTTTTAGGACTTAATCCCGTTGATGATTCGGTAGAAAGCGTAAGCCGTGTTTTAAAGAGATTTGATGAAATAAAGCATAAATATGAAATACCAACGCAGATTTGTGTGCTGGCTCACGTTACAACACAGATGGAAGCGATAAAAAAAGGTGCACCGGCAGATTTAATATTCCAGTCTATTGCAGGCTCGCAGATGGGTAATGCGGCTTTCGGATTTAATGCCGATATTTTGGAAGAAGCAAGACAGCTTGCCTTATCAAAAGGAACAGCGGAAGGTCCGAATGTAATGTATTTTGAGACAGGTCAGGGCTCAGAGCTTTCTTCTGAAGCACATTTTGATACTGACCAGGTAACAATGGAAGCACGTTGCTACGGATTTGCAAAGCATTATTCGCCGTTTATAGTGAATACTGTAGTCGGATTTATAGGTCCCGAATATCTATATGACGGCAGACAGGTAAATAGGGCAGGTCTTGAAGACCATTTTATGGGCAAGCTAACGGGAATTTCAATGGGCTGTGATGCCTGTTATACAAACCATATGAAAGCCGACCAGAACACGATAGAGGATTTAGCGGTACTGCTGACAACAGCCGGTTGTAATTATTTTATGGGAATACCTCACGGAGACGATGTTATGCTGAACTATCAGACAACAGGCTATCACGAAACAGCCGCGCTGCGTGAAATGTTCGGGCTGACTGCAATAAAGCCGTTCCACGAGTGGCTCGTGAAAATGGGATTTGTTGATGAAAAAGGAAAACTTACAAAACTTGCCGGTGATGCATCCCTGCTGGCGACAGGACTAAAATAAGAATGGAGGACCAAAATGAACGAAGCCGAACTTAAGCTGATGGTAGAACAGCTTGTTGAAAAAATGCTGACGGGAGAGGAAGGGAAAAAACCGGAAATCGCAAAACCGCAAAATCTCCCAAAAGCAGATATAACGGAAGGCTGTCTTGACGATATAACCGAAATTGACCTTAAAAGGCAGTTTTTAGTAGAAAATCCGAAGGATAAAAGTATATATCTGGATATGAAATCAAAAACACCTGCAAGACTTGGTATAGGCAAAGCAGGGGCAAGATACAAAACAATAACAATGCTGAGAGTCCGTGCCGACCACGCGGCGGCTCAGGATGCTGTGTTCTCATATGTTGATGAGGAGTTTGTCAAAAAGAATAATTTTGTGTTTGTAAAAACCTTGTGTAAGGATAAGGACGAATATTTAACGCGCCCTGACCTGGGCAGAAGATTCCCGCCTGAGGAGCTTGAAATTATCCGTAAAACCTGCGGCACAAATCCCAAAGTAATAATAGCGGTAGGTGACGGTCTGTCATCATCGGCAATAGAGGCAAATGCGGCGGAGATGATACCGGCAATAAAACAGGGACTTAAGATGTACGGTATAGAATTTTTGGATAAAATACTGTTTATAAAACACGCAAGAGTCGGAACAATGGACGCTATAGGTGAAGTGACAGATGCCGATGTAATCTGCCTGCTTGTGGGAGAGCGACCGGGTCTTGTAACAGCGGAATCTATGTCGGCATATATCGCATACAAACCGAAACACGGATTGCCCGAAGCAAAACGTACCGTAATTTCAAATATCCATAAAGGCGGAACACCTGCCGTTGAGGCGGGAGCGCACGCGGCACAGCTTATTAAAACAATGCTTGAGAAAAAAGCATCCGGTGTAGATTTGAAATAAATGAAAGGGGCGGCGAAATGATAGGCGAAAAGCTCAGAGCAAACGTCCTCGCCACGAGGATAATTTCAAATGTAAGTCCGACTCTTGCCGAAAAGCTTGGACTCGGTGACAGAAACAAGAGCATAGGGATAATAACCGCCGACAGCGATGATGTAACCTATACGGCGCTTGATGAAGCCACAAAAGCGGCAGATGTTGAAGTGGTATATGCAAAATCAATGTACGCCGGAGCGGCAAATGCCACAACAAAGCTGAGTGGCGAGGTTATAGGTATTCTGGCAGGTCCAAGCCCTGCCGAGGTGCAGAGCGGAGTTCGTGCCACGTTGCAGTATTTTGATAGTGGTGACTGTTTTATAAGTGCAAATGATGATAATTCTGTAGTGTATTATGCTCATACAGTATCAAGGACAGGGACATATCTGTCTGAAATTGCAGGAATAAAAGAAGGCGAGGCGCTGGCGTATCTTATAGCACCGCCGCTTGAAGCGGTGTTCGGGCTGGATGCCGCTATGAAAGCGGCAGATGTATCACTTGTGCAGTTTTACGGACCGCCGTCAGAAACAAATTTCGGCGGTGGACTTCTGACGGGAACACAGTCAGCCTGTCACGCGGCGTGCAGTGCATTCGCAGAAGCGGTAAAAACAGTTGCGGCAAATCCGAAGGAGGTTTAGTATAATGCAGGCATTAGGTCTTATAGAAGTAATAGGCTTTATTGCCGCTGTAGAAGGTGCAGATGCGGCACTTAAAGCGGCAAATATAAAGCTGTCGGGAATTGATAAAGCAGGCGGCGGTATAATGACCGTAAAGCTTATGGGTGATGTAAGTGCAATAAGCTCAGCGGTAGCCGCAGGAGGAGAAGCGGCAAAAAAAGTGGGGATTTTGCGGACAACTCACGTAATAGCAGGTGCTGATGAAAGCATAATTACAGGTTTTGTGGAAAAGATAGAAAAAGATGACGGACTTTTTTCAAAAAGCAACGCCGAGCTTCGTGAGATAGTCGAAAAAAATGCGATTCCTTTTGAGGGAAAACCCATAAAATATGCGAAAAAAGAAGAATTGGTTGCGGCAATAGAGGAGCACCGTACCAATATTTAAACGGGAGGAAATTTTTCTGTGGATAAAGATTTACAGTCGGTGGCACAGGTAAGAGAACTGCTGAAAAAAGCCGAAGAAGCACAATGTCAGCTTGCCGAAAAGAGCCAGCAGGAGCTTGATAATATAATTAAAAGTATAGCAGAGGCAGGAGAAAAAAACGCCGCAGTTTTAGGTGAAATGGCGTGCAAAGAAACCGGATTCGGCAATAGTGAGGATAAGAAAATAAAAAATATTTTCGCCTCAAAAACTCTGTTTGAATCGGTAAAAGATATAAAAGCAAAAGGGATTCTTAATGTAGATGAAAAAAACAAGATTACGGATATAGGAGCACCGGTCGGAGTTATAACCGGAATAATACCTACAACAAATCCTACATCTGCGGTGATTTATAAAAGCATAATAGCCTTAAAAGGCGGAAACGCCATAGTATTTTCGCCTCATCCGGGAGCGCTTAAATGTATTCTTGAAACAGTAAGGATTGTTTCGGAAGCGGCAAAAGCGGCAGGTTGTCCGGACGGTGCTGTAAGCTGTATAAGTATTCCCACACTTGAAGCAACAAAAGAGCTGATGCGACATAAAATAACAAAGCTTATCCTGGCAACGGGCGGACCGTCTATGGTAAAATCAGCGTACTCATCGGGCACACCGGCTATAGGGGTAGGCGCAGGAAACGGACCGGCTTTTATTGATAAAAGTGCAGATGTACCTGCGGCAATAAAAAGGATAATCCAGTCTAAAACCTTTGATAACGGTACTATATGTGCATCTGAACAGTCAATTATCATTGAAAAATGTATGGAACCGGCAGTAAAAAAGGCACTTGCAGACGAAAAAGCTTATCTGCTATGCGGCTCGGAAGCTGAGGTTTTGGGTAAATATATTCTTCGTGAAAACGGCAGTATGAATCCTGCGATAGTAGGCAAAAAAGCAGTAGATATAGCAAAGCTTGCAGGTCTTAAAAATGTACCCGAGGACACATCGGTTCTGGTTGCAAGAGAAACACGTGTAGGTATGCAGGCACCGTATTCACACGAAAAGCTCGCACCAATACTTGCATTGTTTGTTGAGGAGAATTTGGATAGGGTGCTGGAGAGATGTATTGAAATTCTGATGTTTGAAGGAGCAGGTCATACATTCTGTATCCACGCCGAGGATAAAGGGATAATCGAAAAATTTGCACTTAAAATTCCTGCATCGAGAATACTTGTAAATACACCGGGGTCTTTAGGTGGAGTAGGAGCTACTACTAATCTGCTGCCGGCATTTACGCTGGGGTGCGGTGCTGTCGGCGGAAGCTCATCCTCGAATAATATAGGACCGCTTGATTTAATAAATATTAAACGGGTAGCGGTCGGAACAAAAGAGCTTGGCGAAATCAAAGAAAATAAAAGGGAAATTGACGAAAAAACACTTGAAGCTCTGGTACAGAGTATAATAAAAAAACTTGTTTAATTAAAGAAAGGTAAGGTAAAAAATTATGGCAAACACAAATGCACT
>JAZOTK010000096.1:0-3953 GCA_045657605.1 Clostridia bacterium | reverse complement strand
ATTACATACAGAACATACAGGTATCCCGGCGGATAATCAGAAAAAACGTCCGGTGAATAAAACCCGGAAAATCCTTCAGTAAATACCCTCTGCGACCATGCCGTAAAGCACGAAATATCCGTGCTGTAGCCGGAAACTGTTGCAGACGAAATAATTCGCAGGATCAGCCCTACCGCACAAAAAATATAAAAATATTTAGTTAAATCTCTTTTCCTGCCGAGCCAAAATATCAGAAACAGAAATAAAAACGCTGATATCCCCAAGCCCGTCAACAACATCTGCATAAAGTAGTACCTCCGATAAAAAACAAGGGGCTGTTAACAGCCCCCGTTATGTAATTATTCGTTTTCCGGTTTTGCTTTTGCATCCGGTTCTACGTACAGAGGACTTACTGAAATATCCTCATAAATTCTGGTAATTGCCTCAGCACAGATAGGTGCTACGGATAATACCTTTATGTTATCAAGCATTTTTTCTTTCTTGATAGGCACTGTATCGAGAACAACAAGCTCTTTTATTGTTGAATCTTTTATTCTCTCGATTGCAGGACCGGAAAGAATAGCGTGTGTACAGCATGCATAAACTTCTTTTGCTCCACGTGCTGTAAGCGCATTTGCTCCTACTGTTATCGTACCTGCTGTATCAATCATATCGTCAACCATGATACAATACTTGTCCTTAACATCGCCGATGATGTTCATAACCTCAGCAACATTAGGTTTCGGACGACGTTTGTCCACAATTGCAAACGGAACGCCGAGTCTCTGAGCAAACTGTCTTGCTCTGGCAACGCTTCCGTGGTCGGGAGAAACGATTACTACGTCCTCAATTACGTCTTTAAGACTACGCTTGAAATAATTTGCCAAAAGCGGAAGACCGTACAAATGGTCAACAGGAATATTGAAAAATCCCTGAATCTGCGGTGCATGAAGGTCAAGTGTCAGCACTCTGTCGGCACCCGCCGTTGTGATTAAATCAGCCACTAACTTGGCAGATATAGGATCACGCGCTTTGGCTTTTCTGTCCTGACGAGCGTAACCGAAATACGGGATAACTGCTGTGATACGCGCTGCCGAAGCTCTTTTGAACGCATCTATCATTATGAGCAGCTCCATGATATTATCGTTTACGGGATTACATGTAGACTGAAGCACAAAAACCTCTGAACCTCTCACTGTTTCGTTAATGTTTACAAAAACTTCACCATCGCTGAAAGTCTTCACTTCGGAATTTCCCAGAGGGAGCTGCAGCTTAGCAGCAATATCCTTAGCAAGCTTTTTGTGTGAATTCCCCGCAAAAATTTTAATATTTTTTCCGTGGGTGGCTATCATTTATATCACTCCCAAAAAATAATTTACAATTATATTATACAATTTTATACAATATTTGTCAATATGCAATTTATCAAAATTCTTTACGTAATACCCAGTTTTCTTTGTTACTCTGTCTACTACGTGCAATTCCGAGAGAGTTTTCGGGTACATTTTCGGTAATTGTTGACCCCGCCGCCGTATAAGCCCCGTCCCCTAACTCTACCGGTGCTACAAGATTGGTATTACAGCCTATAAAACAGTTGTTACCTATTTTTGTACGGTGTTTTTTCTTGCTGTCATAGTTTACGGTAACAGTTCCGCAACCAAAATTCACGTTTTCACCAACATCGCTGTCCCCTACATAAGTCAGATGAGAAATTTTTGTACCGTTTCCTATATTTGAATTTTTAAGTTCAACAAAATCCCCGACTTTTACACCGTCACCGATGTTGCAGTTCGGACGGATATAAGCAAAAGGCCCTACAGAGGTGTTATTCCCTATATCGGAATCAAATATAACGGATTTTGAAATTTCGCATCCGTCACCTACGGTTGAATTTTTTATATGACAGTCTGCGCCGATACAGCAGTTTTCTCCTATAACAACAGCGCCCTCTAAAATAGTGCCGGGATAAATGACTGTATCTTTGCCTATTTTTACATCACCGCCGATGTATGTGTCTGACGGGTTGATAACGGTTACTCCTTCCCTCTGATGCTGTTTTATAATACGTTTTTGCATTATGCTCTGAGCTTCGGCAAGCTGGATTCTGTCGTTTATTCCCATTATTTCCTCAGAATTTGCAAGAGTATATGCTCCGACATTATATCCGTTTTTAATTAAAATTTCAATAGTATCGGTAAGATAATATTCACCCTTGGCATTTTCTGTCTTTATATCGGAAAGCGCCGCACGCAAAAGCCCTGTATCAAAACAGTAAAGTCCGGAGTTGATTTCCGTTACAAGCTTTTGTGCTGCTGTAGCATCTTTTTCTTCAACAATCGATTTTACATTACCTTCTTCGTCGCGCATTATACGTCCATAGCCTTTGGGATTATCCACTATAGCGGTAATAACGGTAGCGGAAAGACGGTTTTTATTATGATATTCAATAGCCTTCCGCAGGGTTTCTTCAGTAATAAGAGGCACATCGCCTGACAGGACTATAACACAACCGTCATCGCTCAGCTCGGGCATAGCACACAACGCAGCATGACCCGTACCGAGCTGCTCGCTCTGCATAGCATAAACAACATCATCTCCGAGACATTCTTTAACCTGCTCCGCCTTGTTTCCTACTACAGTAACAATTTTATTTATTCCTGCTAAGACGGCAGATGAGTAAACCCATTTTATAAGCGGTTTAAAACAAATTTCGTGAACAACTTTTGATTTATCCGATTTCATTCCCGTCCCTGCACCTGCAGCAAGAATAATTGCAGTTATATCCATTTTAATCCTCCATCTATAATTATTCTATCCACCTATATTATGACACAAATTCAAAAATATTTCAAGCAAAAATAAAATTTTAATCAGGAAATAATGTAAAATATTTTCAGTTAAATTGTATATATTGCACTAAGTGCCAGATATTTGCCATTGAACCGACAAAATTTTTATAGTATACTTATATTGAAAGGAGGTATTTTGTATGAAACTTATCGTTTTTATATTTTCTCTTGCACTTATGTGGATGAGCGGTCATGCTTATGATGTGCCGGTTTGTATAAGTGTAAACGGAAACAATATAAAAACCGAAAATCCCTATCTTGAAAACGGTGTAACCTATGTGCCCCTGAGATTTGTAAGCGAAGCTCTGGGAGCCGAAAGCGTACTGTGGGACGGAAAAACCTCTACTGCAGAGGTAATTCTTGACGGAAAACAGATGGAATTTACAGTCGGCGAAAATGTAGCAACGGTTGACGGCGTAGAAAAGAAGATGAACGGAAATATAAGGATTACAAATTCCAGAACATATCTTCCCGTAAGATTTATTGCGGAAGAAACCGGTTCACTTGTATCGTGGAACGGAAATTATTACAGAGTGGAGATAACAAAAGAAAATCACAGCGTGCCCGAGGCTGCTGTGGAAGAAAAAAACTATAGCGACGACCATATATACTGGCTGGCAAAAATAATAAGCTGTGAGAGCGGTGGCGAATCTCTGGACGGAAAAATAGGTGTTGGTAACGTGGTATTAAACCGTGTGGAGCATGGTACTTTCCCCAACACAATATACGGCGTAATATTTGACAGAAACTACGGCGTTCAGTTCCAGCCCGTACTTGACGGCAGTATCTACAACGAACCCGTCGGCGAAGCATATCTTGCAGCAAAGCTCTCTCTTGAAGGCGTAAATACCGCAGGCGAAAGTCTGTATTTCCTCAATCCGAGGAAAGCAACAAATTTCTGGATTCCAAATAACAGAAAATTTTATGTTTCTATAGGAAATCACGATTTTTATTTATAAACTAAGAGGGCGGCAGAATGCCGCCCTTTTCGTATTTCCGTCAAAAACCCATACTTTATTTATTGACAGAGTTCTTTAAATATGATACAATAAATATATACCCCGGTAAGGAGGAAATTAAAATGAAAAAGATTTTATTTGTATGTACGGGAAATACCTGCCGCAG
>JAZOTK010000095.1:0-7121 GCA_045657605.1 Clostridia bacterium | reverse complement strand
CGCTTTGTTTATACCTTTCGGCAGAATTTCATAATAGTTCGGATCAGAACGGACAAACTCAAATTCACCTGCTCTTTGGTGTATTTTCAGCATTTCTGCAAGATTATCAATCTCATTTTCTTCTCCGGCAAAAAGAATTTTTGCAAATTCCTCGTCCGGGCTCATATCATTGTATGCCAAATCCGACAGCTTTTCGTCCGTCCTGTGCTTTTCTGTTGCTCTGCTTTTTTTATAAAAATAAATTTTCTTATGGCTTATGACCTCTATCCCCATAGACGGCAGATTCTTATCGACATACTCTATCAGCTCCATAACAGATTTATCGAGAGATACCGACCACAGAGTTTTTTTGTTTACATAATCATATACTACTCCTCCGTTGGCACATCCTATAGGGATATTAGGTCTTACCATTTTTAAAATCCTTTCCGTTGCCGTGGGAATACGCCCTGTAATAAAGGTAAACATTCCCCCTTCGGAAATAAAATATTCAATCGCCCTCTTGTTTTTCTCCGATATACTTTTATCGTTATGCAGCAAGGTACCGTCAAGGTCAGTTGCAAAAAGCATTCCTTCAAATTTTTTCATTTATATCACCTTTTTCTTTTCAAAAAAAATACCGCCACAGATTTATACCTGCGACGGATTTTTTCTCATTTGCGTCCTGTCCGGCAGTCCGCGGACTGCCCAAATGCTCACTTACTTATTTTATTAAACAGCTCGCTGAACTTTTCCTGAACGCAAGCAACGTGTACATACACTAACCTTTTTCGGAGTACCGTTTACTATAGCTCTTACACTTCTGATATTCGGTTTCCATGTACGGTTTGAACGTCTGTGAGAGTGGCTGACTTTTATGCCGAAACTAACGCTTTTTCCGCATACTTCACATTTTGCCATAAATATGACACCTCCTTGAGTTAATAACACAATACTAATATTTTATCATAAATTTACCTTTTTTGCAAGCTTTTTTTGAGAATTTCTTCACTTCCATTGTTTTGAATAGTTTTTTTGTTTTTAAAAAACATTTTTTTATGCGATTTAACTAAAATTTTATCAAGTCCTCTCCGTTAGCGTCAAGAAGTTTTGTTCTGTGTATGATAAAATCATCAATCTCAATATCCAGATACTTTGTTGCCGCTTCAAGGAGCAGTTCCGGTTTTAAGTTTTCATTACCGCATTTGAGTACCGTTTTGAATTTTACCGCATTTTTCCCTTTTTTCTCAATTTCCACCGATTTTATCATAGGTTTTATGTCAGTTTCATGAACTCCGCTTTTTGTTTTTTTATCCATTAAAATCTGCCCGAGTCCTGTTATATCGGTAATTTCCTGTCCGAATCTGCCTCTCAGCAGTATCTCATATTCACCGTAGGTCAGTTCTTTAAACGGAGATTTTACCGTATTGGTTTTAATCGCCGTTGCTCTGAATCCTTCCGGGAAAGATTTATTCAGCCTTTCAGCAAGTTCTCTTGCTGATATATTCTCATCAAGTGAAATTTCCACATATTCACCCGCACTTGACATTCCAACTCCCATAGGATGAGCAAAGGTCATCAGCGGATGGGGATTAAATCCCTGCGAATAGCTGAGTTTTACACCCATACGCCGCATTGTTCTGCCAAAAACACGTACCGTATCAAGGTGGGAAACAAATTTTACCTTATCACTTTTTGAAAATCGTATTATATATTTTGTCATTCTATTTTCCCCTCCTTATGCCTTTAGCCTCTCCGCAACGGTCTGCCATACCGCAACCCGCACATTTTTCACGGCAGTTAGGAGTTGTGTTTCCCTCATATGCCTTTTTACATTCGCTTATCAGGAATTTCTTGCTGACACCGCAATCTATTATATCCCAGGGAAGCACTTCGTCAAAGCTACGTTTCCTGCCTGTATAAAAATCAGGATTTATGCCTGCATCGGAAAAAGCCTGCATCCATTTGTCAAAATCGAAAAATTCATCCCAGCCGTCGAATTTACATCCTGCCCTGTGAGCATTTATCAGAACACGGCTCAGTCTTCTGTCGCCTCTGGCGAATATTCCTTCCATTACGCTGACATACGATTCGTGATAGCTGTAATTTATCATTTTAGAACGGATATTATCTTTTATAAGATATTGCTTTTCTTTAAGCTCAGCTACCGTATTCTGTCTTTCCCACTGAAACGGCGTCATCGGTTTTGGTACAAATGACGATACGCTGACCGTAACTCTGCCTCTGCCTTTTTTATTTTTGGCATTTTCATAATAACAGCGTACAACCTTTTCACCCAAATCGGCAATGCCTTTTACATCCTCATCAGTTTCCGTAGGCAGACCTATCATAAAATAAAGCTTAATGTTTGTCCAACCGCCCGAAAAAGCAATCTGCGCACTTCTCATCAAATCTTCTTCGGTGACATTTTTGTTTATTACATCTCTCATTCTCTGTGTTCCCGCTTCGGGTGCAAAGGTCAGCGAGCTTTTACGTACACTCTGTACCTTTTCCATAAGCTCTACCGAGAAATTATCAACCCTGAGAGAAGGCAATGCAAGATTCACATTTCGCTCTTTTGTCATTTCCAGAAGCTTCAGAGTCAGCCCCTCAAGACAGGTGTAATCGCTGGAGCTGAGTGATGTAAGTGAAACTTCTTCATATCCCGTATTTTCAATCAGCTTTTCAGCAAGCTCCGTCAGCCTTTCTTCGCTGCGTTCACGTACCGGACGGTAAATAAATCCCGCCTGGCAGAATCTGCAACCTCTTATGCAACCTCTGAACAGTTCAAGCATCACACGGTCATGTATTATTTCCATATAAGGTACAACGAATTTATCGGGATAATAAATTTTATCCATATCTTCAATAATACGTTTTTCTACTCGTTCCGGTACAAAATCAAATTTTGGAGTATATTTTTTTACGGTTTCATCTTCATTATACTCCACATCATAAAATGACGGAACATATATACCTTTGATTTTTGCTATACGCTTTAAAAATTCGTCGCGTTTTTCTCCGGAATTTTTCCAGATTATATATTCATCTATTACTTCCTGCCAGATTTCTTCACCTTCACCTATAAGATAAAAATCCATAAAATCTGCCAACGGTTCAGGATTATATGCACAGGGTCCTCCCGCACACACAAAAGGCACCCCTTCCCCTCGTTCTTCCGAGAGAAGCGGTATTCCTGCCAGATCCAGCATATTCAGTATATTGGTATAACTCATCTCGTACTGAAGGGTAAACCCTACAAAATCAAAAGTTTTTACGGGGTCCCCGCTCTCAAGTCCGTAAAGAGGTATATTTTCAGTTCTCATAATTTCTTCCATATCAGTCCAGGGTGTAAATACACGCTCAACCCAGGTATCTTCACGTTCATTAAGCATATGATACAGAATTTTCATTCCGAGATGTGACATTCCCACCTCATAGACATCGGGGAAGCAAAAAGCAAACCGCACAGGAACATCAGCTGTTTTAACTACGCTCCACAGCTCACCGCCCGTATATCTCGCCGCCTTCTGCACCTTTGCAAGTATAGAATTTTTCATTTTTATCTCCAATCCGTAATTTTAAATATTGATATATTATAATTATATCATTAAATTTCTGTAATTTCAATACCTAATTTGTACAAACCTTAAAAACTGACAAAAAGAAACAAATAAGAATTATAGGAAATGACCAAAAAAACAAAAAAAGTAAAAAAAGAGGAATAAAAGTATTGACAAAGGGCATAATATGTGATATACTAATTAGGTACTTAACGATTAATGTTTAGGCTCGAGTGGCGGAACTGGCAGACGCACAGGACTTAAAATCCTGCGAGATTTAACCCTCGTACCGGTTCGATTCCGGTCTCGAGCACCAATTAATCTAATTCAATATCGCGGGGTGGAGCAGTCTGGTAGCTCGTCGGGCTCATAACCCGAAGGTCGTTGGTTCAAATCCGGCCCCCGCAACCAAGAAAGGCAATCGGCAATATGTCGGTTGCCACTTTTTTAGGGTTATGAGACCGACGAGCGTGGCTCGTTGGGCACGGTATGCGAGCGCTGCCGGTGGCAGATGAAGCGAGCATAGCGTGGCGCAGCGGTCAAATTCGCAGCAACGTCAGTTGCGATAAGCGAATTTGGGTACCGCAAGAGGCACGAAGTGATAACCCGAAGGTCGCCCTTTCAAATCTGGCCCCCGCAACCATAGAGGCAATCGGTTATTCCGGTTGTCTTTTTTTGTTATAAGCCTGCAAGCATTGCTTCTTTCCTTCCCGAATATTTTGTTAAAAATTTGTTTACAAATGAATATTATGTCAAACTATTGACTTCGCCGGCCGAAAGTATTATAATATTATTTAAGCCTTGCGGCTAATATTTGAAACGGAGATAATGCAGATGGAACAGAATTTTTCTAAGACTTATAAAATTACTACTAAAGATTTTTGGAAAAACTATTGGTTTTATTATAAAATCCATACTATATGCGGTATTATAGCGTTACTCCTTATAGTCGGAAGTGTGTATAGCTGTGCCACAAGAATTGACCCCGACCTTACGATGATGTACATAGGCGAATCACCGCTTTTTTTATCTGAGCAAATGGAATACGATGTTAACAGCTTTCTTGGTAAATATGTTTCCGATGCAGACGGTGACGGTCACTGTGCTGTAAATCTGATAAACCTTTCAATGGGCGACGCTGACCCCCGTGTATCGCAGGGTTCAATATACAAATTTGATATTGAGGTCGCAGAGGGAAATCCGTTTATTATCCTGACCGATGATATGTCTATGTCCCGCTATAAAAGAATGGGAGCATTTATGACGATTGACGCGTTTGTTGAAAAATACAGTGTTCCGGATGATAAAATTATCCGTGACGGTGACGGTCATGCTCTGGCTGTTAACGTAACCGGAACAGATTTCGGTGATATTATAGGTGCCGGCGACAGAGCTATCTATGCAGGAATAAAAATCCTGCCCGAGCGCAAGATGGATGAAAAAGACTATATGGCTCTGCACCGTGAGTCAGAAAGCTTTTTTGAAAAGCTGCTGGCAGGAGAGATTGTAAAATAAAAATATGCGGTTGCAGTTTTTTGTTGCAACCGCATTTTGTTTAATTTAATTAAAACAGAAAGAAGTATTTATATTTTTTTATTAAATTACTTGATTTTTTAAAATGCCTGTGCTATAATATATTATAGAATATTTTGTATACAATTTTAAGGGAGTGTTTATAAATGAGTAAATTTTTGGACAGAATCAAGGAAAGAGCAAAACAGGATAAAATGACTATTGTTCTTCCCGAATCTATGGACAGAAGAACCTTTGAAGCTGCAGCAACAATTCTTAAAGAGGATATTGCAAATCTGATTATCATAGGTACACCCGAGGAAGTTGCCGAAAACAGTAAAGGTCTTGATATTTCCGGTGCAACTATAATCAATCCTTTTACACATGAAAAAACAGACGAATACCTCAATCTGTTTGTTGAACTGAGAAAATCAAAGGGTCTTACATACGAGCAGGCAAAACAGCAGGCTCTCGGAGATTATATGTATTATGCTTGCCTTATGGTAAAAGCAGGCGATGCTGACGGCGTTGTATCAGGCGCATGCCATTCTACAGCAAACACCCTCCGTCCCAGTCTGCAGATTATTAAAACAAAACCCGGAGTTAAGCTCGTATCTGCTTTCTTCGTAATGGTAGTTCCCGATTGCGAGTATGGTGCTAACGGTACATTTATTTTCGGTGACAGCGGACTTGAACAGAATCCCGATCCCGAAAAGCTTGCAGCTATTGCCGCTTGCTCAGCTGAATCCTTTGAACTTCTGGTAGAAGAAGAAGCTGTTGTTGCTATGATTTCTCATTCTACAATGGGCAGTGCAAAGCATGCTGATGTTGATAAGGTTGTAGAAGCTACAAGAATCTGTAAAGAAGCAAATCCCGGACTTAAAGTTGACGGCGAGCTTCAGGTAGATGCTGCTATAGTTCCTTCCGTAGGTGAGTCAAAGGCTCCCGGAAGCCCTGTTGCAGGTCATGCAAACGTGCTTATATTCCCCGACCTTGACGCAGGAAACAGCGGATACAAACTTGTTCAGAGACTTGCAAAGGCCGAAGCTTACGGTCCTGTAACACAGGGCATCGCAATGCCTGTAAACGATTTGTCCAGAGGCTGTAGTGCAGACGATATAGTAGGCGTTGTTGCAATCACTTGTGTACAGGCTCAGGCACAGAAAAATAAATAATATATCAGAAGGAGAAGATATTATGAATATTTTAGTTATAAACGCAGGAAGCTCATCTCTTAAATATCAGCTTATAGATATGACAAAACACGAAGTTCTCGCAAAAGGTCTTTGCGAAAGAATCGGTATAGGCGATTCCAGACTCAAACATACACCTGCAGGTGGCGAAACTGTTACAATAAACGAAGATATGCCCAATCACGAAAAGGCTATACAGATGGTACTTGACGCACTTTGCGATCCGAATCACGGTGTAATTTCCTCTCTCAGCGAAATTACAGCTGTAGGTCACCGTACCGTTCACGGCGGTGAAATTTTCAGCAGCTCCGTTCTTATTGACGAAAAAGTGAAAGATGCAATCAAAGAATGTTCCGAGCTTGCTCCCCTTCACAATCCCGCTAACCTTATCGGTATAGAAGCTTGTGAAAAAGCTATGGGCAATGTTCCTCAGGTTGGCGTGTTCGACACAGCTTTCCATCAGACAATGCCTGATTATGCATATCTTTATGCACTCCCCTATGAATATTACGAAAACTATAAAATAAGACGTTACGGTTTCCACGGCACATCTCACAAATATGTTGCAGGCAGAGCAGCAGCAATGCTCGGAAAACCTATCGAAGAACTTAAAATCATTACCTGTCATCTGGGTAACGGCTCATCAATAACAGCTGTAGACGGCGGTAAATCTGTTGATACATCAATGGGATTCACTCCTCTTGCCGGTGTTATGATGGGAACAAGAAGCGGCGATATTGACCCCGCTATTGTATCATATCTTGCTGAAAAGCTTAATCTTACAGCTGAAGGTGTTGTTGACGTGCTGAATAAGAAATCCGGTGTTTTAGGCATTTCCGAACTCAGCAGTGACTTCCGTGATCTCGCAGACGCG
>JAZOTK010000094.1:0-7741 GCA_045657605.1 Clostridia bacterium | reverse complement strand
AAATTTCGGTTGAAGGACCCTCTTTATGAGTTTTTGCCGGCGTTTAAAGATATGACGGTAAAAAGATTTGACAGAAATATAGAAAAAGCAGTGCGTCCCATAACAATGGAGAATCTGTTTACAATGACGGCAGGATTTACATTTGATGTATGGCCTTACTATGAAGAAGCGAGGACCATTACAAATGGGAAGATGAATACGGTCGATTTTATAAACTGTATGGCAAAGCACCCGATGGAATTTCATCCCGGAGACCATTGGTGCTACGGTCTGTGCCATGATATACTGGCGGCAGCAGTTGAAGTAATATCCGGTAAAAAATTCAGGGATTATGTCAGGGATAATATATTTGCTCCGCTGGATATGAAGGATTGTTATTATCATGATACAGATGAAATTAAAGGAAGAATGGCACAGCAGTATTTGTTCAGGTATAATGAAAATGGTGACGGCACTGAAGGGCGTTTGCTTGAATATAACGAAAATGAACATATCCGCGGAGAGGAATATGACTGTGGCGGAGGCGGCGTTATAGCAAGTGTCGGTGAATACGGGAAATACGTAGCAGCAATGGCAAACGGAGGACTCGGACTGACAGGTGAAAGAATACTCACACCGGGCACGATTGAGCTTATGAAAACCAACCACCTCAGCAAAGAGCTGCTAAAAGAATTTAACTGGCCACAGCATGGCGGTTACGGCTATGGGCTGGGAGTAAGAACTATGATGGACAGAGCGGCAGGCGGAAGCAACGGGTCAATCGGAGAATTTGGCTGGGAAGGCGCTGCAGGTGCTTTTGCACTTATTGATACCGAAAGAAAGCTGGGAATGATATATGCTCATCACGTGGTTTATCCGCAGGAGGATTATTTCCAGTCAAAACTCAGAAACGTGCTGTATAGCTGTATAGATAGTTGATGCAAAGGAGGATAAAATGGAACATCTTATAAAAAAAGCGGAGGTCCTTACAGAGGCGCTTCCGTACATACAAAAGCTGAGAGGCAAAACTATTGTTATAAAATACGGCGGAAACGCTATGATTAACGAAGACCTCAAAAATATGGTTATGGAAGATATAATTCTTCTTAAATATGTAGGTGCAAATCCTATTCTGGTACACGGTGGCGGTCCGGATATTTCAAATGCCTTAAAACAATATAATATAGAAAGCAAGTTTATAAACGGCCTCAGAGTTACAGACGATGAAACCGTAAGAATTGCACAGATGGTACTTGTCGGAAAGACGAATAAAGAAATAGTATCTCTTATTAATAAACACGGCGGGTACGGAATAGGTATCTGCGGTATTGACGGAAATATAATAAAATGCCGTAAAATGACAAAAGATGCAGACGGAAATGAAATAGATATAGGATATGTGGGAGACATTGTTTCCGTTAACACAAGAGCTCTTGATTTGCTGGCGACAGATGACTATATTCCGGTTATTGCACCTATCGGAATTGACGATAACGGACAGAGCTATAATATAAACGCTGATACTGTTGCAAGCAGTGTTGCCTGTGCAATGAAAGCTGAAAAGCTGGTAATGCTGACAGATATAGAAGGAATTTTAGACAAAGATAAAAATGTGATATTCTCAATGACCTGTGCTGAGGTTGAAGAAAAAGTAGCTGACGGAACAATCGCCGGTGGTATGATACCAAAAACAAGAGGTTGCACAGAAGCGATAGAAAACGGTGTAAAGCGTGTTCATATTATAGACGGACGTGTGCCGCACTGTATTCTGCTTGAGATATTCACGAACGCAGGTATAGGTACAATGATAACCGAATAAAAAGCAGATGGAATAATGTAGCATAAATAATGTAGGATTTTGTCGGTATTATTTGTTAAAATGGTAAAAAATAAATGCTCTGTACCAAAAAAATCTTGCATACATTTTAATAATGTGATATAATTATGATTAAGGAAATTTAAAGGAGGAAAAGAAAATGGCTATTAAAAACGCGTATTTACAGAGAGTCTACGAAACCGTTGAAAAACGTAACGCAGGCGAAAAAGAATTTTTACAGACTGTTACGGAAGTATTTGAATCACTTGTTCCCGTAATTGAAAAACATCCCGAATATGAGGCAGCCGGCCTTATGGAAAGAATTGTTGAACCTGAAAGACAGATTACATTCCGTATATCCTGGGTTGATGACAACGGTAAAGTACAGGTTAACCGTGGTTTCAGAGTACAGTTCAACAGCGCAATCGGCCCTTACAAAGGCGGACTCAGATTCCACCCCACAGTATGCTCAAGCGTAATCAAATTCCTCGGATTTGAGCAGACATTCAAAAACAGCCTCACAGGTCTTCCGATAGGCGGCGGTAAAGGCGGTTCTGACTTTGACCCCAGAGGTAAGAGTGATGCAGAAATTATGAGATTCTGTCAGGCATTTATGACAGAGCTTTACAGACATATCGGTCCCGATATCGACGTTCCCGCAGGTGACATCGGTGTAGGCGGCAGAGAAATCGGTTATCTGTACGGTCAGTACAAGAGAATCAAAGGCTGTTGGGAAAACGGCGTACTCACAGGTAAAGGTCTTGAATACGGCGGTTCTCTTATCAGACCTGAAGCAACAGGTTATGGCGCTACATACTATGCAAATGAAGTATTAAAACACCTTGGTGATACAATCGAAGGCAAAACAGTTGCAATTTCCGGTTTCGGTAACGTAGCATGGGGCGTTGCAATGAAAGTTGCTGAGCTTGGTGGTAAGGTTGTTACAATTTCCGGTCCTGACGGTTACGTATATGATCCCGAAGGTGTAACAACAGAAGAAAAATTCAACTATCTCCTTGAAATGAGAGCATCAGGCCGTGACAGAGCTCAGGATTATGCAGAAAAATTCGGTTGCGAATTCTTCGCAGGACAGAAACCCTGGGGCGTTAAGGTTGATATCTGTATGCCTTGTGCAACACAGAACGAAATTGATATCCCCGAAGCTGAAAAAATTATCGCTAACGGCGTAAAATATTATATCGAAGTTGCTAACATGCCTACAACAAACGAAGCTATTGCACTTCTTAAGAGCAAGGGTATTATCGTTGGTCCTTCAAAGGCTGTTAATGCAGGTGGTGTTGCAGTATCTGCTCTTGAAATGGCTCAGAACTCTATGAGATACAGCTGGACAGAAGAAGAAGTTGATGCAAAACTTAAAGCTATTATGATAAATATTCATAAGGTTTCTATGGAAGCTGCTGAAGAATACGGTCTTGGCTATGACCTGGTTGCAGGTGCTAATATTGCAGGCTTTAAAAAGGTTGCAAATGCAATGATGGCTCAGGGTATAGTATAATAAAAAAATAATCACAAAAAATGGCTCAAATCTTAGGGTTTGAGTCATTTTTTATTTTGGCGGCGTAAATACGCCGCCTATATGTACTATATCCGCAGTATAACCTTTACAATTCCCGATAAAAAAGATGGCATTTTAAATACTACAACCTTCATGTTAATGCTCCTTTCAGATAATTAATATTCTCTCAGCGGCAAATCAGTTTCCAACCTGCCCAGATAAGCGTTATACTAAGTATCATTATCAGCCAAGATGAAGGAAGAAATAATGTCAGAATTACACCTGTGCCAACGGCAATCACTATTATACCGCTTAAAAATCTGCTGTGTTTCATAATTCACTTCCTTTTTTGGCTTACCTGATATCATAATATTCGCCGGGAAAATAAATGTTACTTTTTAAAAGCAAGTCGCAGTAAAATTTTCTGAAAAATACTGTTTTGACTTGACAAAATACAGAGTTTGGTGTATGATATGTATGTATAATTGATTTTCATATATACCAGCGAGTTACTAAATTTATAAAGGAGCAGAAAAATATGAAGGCAATAATTTTAGCAGCAGGCTATGCTACGAGGTTATATCCGCTGACGCTCAATACACCAAAGGCACTTTTGCCGATTTGCGGTAAGGCTATATTGGATTATATCGTTGAAGAAATAGAAACAATAGAGATAATAGACAGCCTGATTATAGTAAGTAACGATAAGTTTTTCAAGAATTTCGAGGATTGGAAAAATACTTCAAAATATAGACTTGATATAACTGTGCTTAATGATAATACCACAGATGACAGTAATAAGCTCGGAGCGGTCGGGGATATTAATTTTGCCATAAAAACACTAAGTATTGATGATGATGTTCTCGTTATGGCGGGCGATAATATCTTTACCTTCAGACTTAAAGATTATTACGATTGTTTCGCAGAGAAAAACTGTGATATGATACTCACGAAAGAACTGGATTCGCTTGCTGATCTTCGCCGTATGGCAAACGTGCAGATTGATGAAGCCGGTAAGGTGCTGGATATGGTGGAGAAACCCGAAAATCCTAAATCAAATATAGCGGCATTTGCATCATATATTTATAAAAGGGAAACCCTGCCGCTTATTGAAGAATATCTAAAAAAAGGAAACAACCCGGATGCTCCCGGATTTTTCCCGTCATGGCTTCATAAGATTAAAGATGTATATGCATATACATTTGAAGGCGAATGTTACGATATAGGAACACCGGAATCATACAAGGAAGTTAATGAAATATTTGCGAAAAAATAAAAAAATCTGACTTTTTATAGCGTAGCAGTTTTAATGATATGCGCCCCAAAAGATAGACACTTTTGGGGCGCATGTTTTTATGAACATTAGATGTTGATATGATATTGTATATGAATCCTGTTATTTTCAGGCAGATTTAACAAAAAAGCACTTGCGACTGCAAGTGCTTTTTCTGGTGAGCCATCCGCGATTCGAACGCGGGACACCCTGCTTAAAAGGCAGGTGCTCTGCCGACTGAGCTAATGGCCCTTATTTCTCGGCTCTCTCAAACCGACTTGTATATTATACCACATCTGCAAGGGTTTGTCAATACTTTTTTTGATTTTTTTAAAAATTTTTTTAAAAGTAAATTATTTGTAAAAAAGTGTTGACAAAGATAGAAAAAAGTAGTATAATACTACTTATAAAAAAATATTTGTGCTAAATGAAGTATGTAGGAGAAGGCGAATGCCTGCCGAAGGAGTAACACTCTCAGGCGCTTTTTAGTAATGACTGCAGACGGATAGCGCTCCGGAGAAGTCCGCTTCTTTTAAAGAAGGAAAGGATGCCGAAGGTGCAAGACTCGGTTATGAGTTAATCTCTCAGGCAAAAGGACGGAGACATAAGCCTTATACAGGTATGTGTATATTTCGGAGTTTTTGCGTGCAAAAATTCCGTTTTTTTTGCTTTATTTGGCGGAAAAGGAGTAGTTTTTATGGGTAATTTTTTAACATGGCTTACAGATCTTAACAACAGTATTAACGGATTTGTATGGGGAAAGGGACTTTATTTGCTTCTGGCAACCGGTATCATTATGACAGTAGTCACAAAGGTATTTCAGATTACGCATATCGGACATTGGTTTTCTGAAACATTAGGCAGTCTGTTCAAAAAAGATGTTTCGGGACACGTTAAAGGCAAATCAATTTCACAGTTCCAGGCACTTTGTACAGCACTTGCCGCAACAATAGGTGTAGGTAATATAGCCGGTGTTGCAGCAGCTATCGTAGGCGGTGGTCCCGGCGCAGTATTCTGGATGTGGATTGCAGCATTTTTCGGAATGATGACAAACTATTCTGAAAATGTACTTGGTATATATTACAGAAGAAAAAATGCCAACGGCGAATGGTCCGGTGGTGCGATGTACTACCTGCAGGAAGGGCTCGGAAAAATGAAGGGCTGTAAGCATATAGGTAAAATCCTCGCTGTGCTGTTCTCAATTTTTGCAATTCTTGCATCATTCGGTATCGGTGCTATGGGTCAGATTAATAAAATCGTAGTAAATATGGTTTCTGCATTTGATATTCCGGCACTTTCAAGCAATATGCTGTATGAAGGCGTTTCGGTATACCATCTTATTATCGGTGTAATTCTGCTGATAATTGCGGCACTTATTATAGTAGGCGGTCTGAAAAGAATTGCAAATTTTGCAGAAAAAGTTGTTCCTATAATGGTTGTACTGTTTGTAGCAGGCAGTCTTATAGTGATAGCTGTAAATTATACACAGATAGGTGCGGCATTTGCATCAATATTCAAATATGCCTTTACTGTTCCTGCGGCTCTTGGTGGCGTAGGTGGTATAGTTGTTAAAGATATTGTAACACAGGGTTGCAAACGTGGTGTATTCTCAAACGAAGCCGGTCTCGGTTCTTCTGTTATGGTACATTCCAATTCAAACGTAGTAGAGCCTGTAAGACAGGGTCTGTGGGGTATTTTTGAAGTATTTGCAGACACTATGGTTGTTTGTACTATGACAGCTCTGGTAGTTCTTACATCAGGTTGTATTGACCTCGGTACAGGTGCACTTCTGATGGAAGGCGCAGGAGATGCAACGCTGGTAGCTAAAGCATTCTCGGGTATTTTCGGTATCTGGGGCGAAAGATTTATTGCAATTGCAATACTTCTGTTTGCATTTACAACAGTACTGGGCTGGGACCATTACGGAACAAAAGCCTGGGAATATCTGTTCGGAACAAAATCTGTAATGGCATATAAAATTATACATCTGATAACAATTTTCTGCGGTGCACTTCTCACTTCATCTCTGGCATGGGATATTTCAGATACATTCAACGGTCTGATGATGGTTCCCAACCTTATCGGCGTACTTGCACTGTCAGGACTTGTTATGAAGATAACAAAAAACTATGTAGACAGAAGACTTAAAGGTAAAGAAATAAAACCGATGATTTCTGTATATGAAGATATTCAGGAAGAACAGGAAAAACTGCTGTAATAAACTAAAGAGGCACCCTTGATTTTAGCAGGGTGCCTTTTGTTTTATTCTTCTTCAAAAACGTCTTTACCAAGACCGCATACGGGACAAAGCCAATCTTCGGGAACATCTTCCCAGGCTGTACCGGGAGCTATGCCGCTGTCGGGATCACCGATTTCGGGATCGTATACATATCCGCAGGGACAAACATATTTTTTCATTTCAAATGCCTCCTTTTTTATCTTTCGGTTCCGCTCATTATTTCGGAAATGATGTCAAGCACTTTGCTGTAACAGCCTCCGCAACCGGTGGAACAATTTGTTATTTTCTGAACATCCTCAAAAGTCTGAAGCACATCGCCAAAATTTTTGAGATTATGCATTGCATCTGATATATCACTATAGCTTACCTGTTTGCAGTTGCAAACCATATAATTTTCCATAGCAGAAACCCTCCGATAAGATTATATTAACCAAAATATCTCTTGAGCATACCTTCAAGTCCTCTGCCATGTCGAGCTTCGTCGCGAGCCATCTCGTGAACTGTGTCGTGGATAGCGTCGAGGCCGTTTTTCTTAGCACATGCAGCAAGGTCGAATTTACCCTGTGTTGCACCGTATTCGCAATCTACTCTCCAAGCAAGATTATCTTTTGTTGTAGCTTTCATATTAGGTTCTAAATCTTCGCCGAGAAGCTCTGCAAATTTAGCAGCGTGTTCTGCTTCTTCGAAAGCAGCTTTTTCCCAGTAAAGACCAATTTCGGGATAGCCTTCTCTGTGAGCAATGCGAGCCATGCAAAGATACATACCAACTTCAGCGCATTCACCGTTAAAGTTTGCCATCAGCTGTTCAAAGATATACTTTTTATCTTCTTCGCTGATATCGGGATTGTTTTTAACTGTTTTAGCATAAACGCCATATTCGTGCTCAGCAGCAAGAGCAGCTCCTTCTACCATTTCTTT
>JAZOTK010000093.1:0-3118 GCA_045657605.1 Clostridia bacterium | reverse complement strand
TCCGACTTTCTGCCTCCGTAATGCTCTGTCCAGGGATATGGCGGATATTTAAGTTTGAGTGAATTACGGTATGGTATATCGTATTTCTTAATCTGCTCAGCTGTCATATCTTTGAAAAAAGCATCACGATAACGTTCATGTGTCATATACCCCATATTATCGTTGTGAGTTACAATAATTTCCCCGTCTCCGCACAGCTGGATATCCATCTCAATACCCTCAAAGCCGAGCTCGGCAGCTTTTTTGAATGCTTCCAAAGAATTTTCGGGAGCGAACTGTGTAACACCCGTGTGTGCGAATCTCATAGGTATTCCGCAATACTCTTTTTTCATTATTTTAACCTCCGCATATTGTCAGTCTGCTGAATAAATCGGATTTTATTGAGTTGCTTATAACTGTATTAACCTATAACAGCAACCGCTTGACCTGCTGTTAAATTGAGTGATATTTTTTTATCCTCAACCGTAACGTCACAGAAATATACATTACCGTTTTCGGTGATGTTATAAATCTTTGCTTTGTCAAATTCAGCATCAGGGATATTCCATTCTCCGTTTTTTCCGTTTTCGGAATAGGCAATAAAGATTTTGTTATCTTCCGTCAAAGGCAGAATAACATCATTTTCTTTTTTCAGAACAACACCGTTTTTAGTTATTGAGAGATCCTCTGCCCTTGAAACAACTCCGTCCGAGAAATTAACGGTATATTTCTTTTCATATTCAGCATCGGGATTTTCCGTGTATCCGAGTCTCTTATAACGGTTAAGGTAAATATACGGCACATGATAAGTGCAGAAATCCTTAATGAATGCGGCAGCCCAGTCAGCAGGATCATTTCCGTATTTTCTCCAGATTTCTTCACCGTGCATTGTACCGTAGAATACAGGCATCAATGCTTGGTCATTAAGATGACCGCTGTAAAGTGACGGCGGAATTTCTATACATTCATTCATACTTACCTGAGAAGTCCACCATGTTGCGGGAATTTTACCGAGAGTCCTGATAGGAACACTCTCCCATGGAATTTCCGTCATATCTTCACCCGCCTCGGCGTACATTTTGCGGTTGGGATTTGTTATTGATTCATTACGGAAATGTGATTCACGGAAAGTGAATTCACTCGTAATCTCAACACCTTTTTCAAACATGTAATCCAGCATTGCATTTCTTGCTTCGTCCTGTTCCTCGATATAGGTTTTAGGATTAAGGCTTTCTGCAAGACAGAAATTATCAAGATGTATGGTACCTGCTTCTGCAGCGGGAATAACCTCAAGAAAACGATCAAACAATCTTTTAAAAATTCCGCTTTCCCATAACTGTTTATATGAAGTTTTATAGCAATTACGGTTATTGAGAATCTGCAGTACTGCAGGCTTGCCGTTAATATCATTACATAAAGAATCCGTAGCTTCAAGCTCGTAAAATATACCGTCTTCCTTTACTGCATCTGACACGTTAACATGCACACTTATAACCGTATTGTATTTTTTTGCTTCCTCATAAAGCCACATAAAGCTGTCACGGGCTGTTTCATCCTGCTCACGCTTGAGATATTCATTCACAACATCCATTTCAGGCCAGCAATCATCGTGACCGAGTCCCTGCCAACCTACAAGATAAATAATTTTCTGAATCCCCTGTGTGATTTTATCCACAGCCTTTATGATTTCAAGAGCCTGTTCAAAAGTTATGTATACATTTGAACGGTTATTATCAAAATCAGGGTCTGCAAGATACATTTTCATCCATAACGTCTTGGAATAATCGTATTTGAATTTATACTGATTCATCTTTTTAACCTCCGATGATGACCTTTTCAATTTATTTTTTCACTTTTTCCTTTGTTTTCTTTGTCTTTTTCGGTGCGGAAACAATTTTCCGGAGTTCTGACGGATCTTCGTCAACAATTTCACCTGCAGCTCTGCGCTCAAGAACATCCATAATATGAGCATGCTTTTCGTCGGAGAAATCCCACATAAACAGATACGGAAGTGTCATAAGCACATATCCGACAAGGTCAAAGCCGAGACCTATAAGCATACACTGTACTCTTACATCGTTTCTGTAAAGCACATCCCAGTCGGATGTAAAGCCTATACGGTAGAACATAAGGGGAATAATGAGCGAAACAAGAGTTGTGATAGGAGTTGTGAACCAGGTGATGATTTTCTGATATTCTTCAAGTCTTTCTCCTGAAATATACATCTGATAGTCGGTGACTCGGATATTGTTATCGCTCTGTGCAAGGCTGACTGCAGATTCAAGAATATTACTGAGAAACATTGCAATATAGATTGCAACACCGCAAAGAATATGAGTATTGCCAAGGAAAAGAATTGCAAGAATGTACACACCGTTTCTGATTGCACAGATAATATACTTGAAAATTATCAGCTGCTTGAACTGAAAACGTTTCCTTATCCAAGGAGCAAGGAATTCGCCGGGATTGCCTGAAATTTTATAAAGTATTTCACAAAGTGAGAAGATAAGTCCTGTTTCACGCCAGGTATAAATAAGAAGAATAGTCTTCATATTAAGCATACCGTTGCCTAATGAGTCAAGGAGCTCTGCAATTTTTGTTATCCACAGATATTTATTCTTAAAAATACCCGAAACGCAATGCCAGAATGAGAGATATTCCCTGTTTTCAATGGGGGGCATAGGAATTCTTTCCTTGATATTACGAAGTCCTACGAACATAACACCTGATGAAGCAACAAAGAATATGGGAAGAAGGTATCTGAATGTTCCGATATCCTTGATGCCGTCAAGGAACATTACACCTGCGATTGTGGGAAGAATAACATTAACTATATTCTGCACAAAATGGCTGATTTTAACGGGAAACGCACGGACATACAGCCTTTCATGTACATTGGGGCTGATATTGTCTGCAACAGAATGTGTAAAGCCGACATAATTGAATATTGTGTAAAGCTGGAAAAGAAGATAAAGTGTCCATACTCTGTCTGTAAGAGGAAGTTTGTAAAGAGGAAGCACACAAATAAGAACAACAACGATAATACACTGAATAACATTTGCATAAGCGAAGATTTTGTATCTGCCGAGTTTTTTGAGAAGTTTCTTTCTTATGAGAATGTTTCTGAAACCTGACCAAC
>JAZOTK010000092.1:0-12423 GCA_045657605.1 Clostridia bacterium | reverse complement strand
GGCGTGCTCGGCGGTGTTTATTCCTCTTTGGAGAGCGAAGAGTAATGTGTTTTGCATAATTTGATTGTAGGGTTTAGCGATTTAGGCGAACCGCAGATTGTCGTTTTTGGTATATACCATAACGCGGAAAAGAAGTGGTACAGATTGCTGTTTCGCAGCGAGGGTGCCGTGCTGTTGCACTGCCCCGAGCGAGAAGCGGCGATATGTGCCGCTTATTTTCCGTGTTACCTAATTCATTATGTTGCCGCCTATGTTCTTCTCAAACATAGCGTTAAGTTTATTTTTCAGATGTATATGTTCGGGAAGTTCAAGCTTTCTGTCGCGGTGGTATATTTCCTCCGCCGCCTTCTGGGCTTCTTTGAAAATTGCCATATCCTCGAACAGATTGGCTATTTTCAGCATTGGCAGACCGTGCTGGCGTGTACCTAAGAAATCGCCCGGTCCGCGAAGCTCAAGGTCTCTGCGGGCTATTACAAACCCGTCATTTGTTTCGCACATTACTTTAAGTCTTTCTTTTGTCTGCTCCGAGCCGTTTTCGGAAAACAGGATACAATACGATTTTTCACTGCCTCTGCCCACTCTGCCTCGTATCTGATGAAGTTGTGAAAGCCCGAACCGCTCGGCGTTTTCCACTATCATAACCGTAGCGTTGGGTACGTTAACGCCAACCTCGATTACCGTTGTGGAAACGAGTACATCGGTTTTACCTTCGGCAAATTCCTGCATTATTTCGTTTTTCTCTTTCGGGCGCATTTTCCCGTGAAGCAGTCTTACGGTATGTTCCCTGAGAGGTCCGTTTTGCAATCTTTCGGCAAGCTGTGTTGCCGCAGTAATATCAAGCTTTTCCGATTCCTCTACCAGCGGACATATCACATAAATCTGCCTGCCCTCGGCAATATTTTTCAGCATAAATTTATTTATACGCTCCCGCATATCCTCGCCGACAGCAAAGGTATCGACCTTCATTCGTCCGGGCGGAAGCTCGTCTACTGCGGAAATATCCAAATCGCCGTAGAGTATGAGAGCCAGCGTTCTCGGTATCGGCGTTGCCGACATTATCAGAATATGGGCATTGCCTTTATCCGCAAGAGATGCCCTCTGGCGGACACCGAAACGGTGCTGTTCGTCGGTTATTACAAGCGCTAAATTTTTAAACTCTACGTTATTTTCGATAAGAGCGTGAGTGCCGATTACGATTTTAGCCTTGCCCGAGGCAATAGCAACGAGCGCTTCTTTTTTTCGTTTGCCCGTTACACTTCCTGTCAAATAAGCAATTTCATCTTCGGGGAAAAGTTCGGTCGCAGCCCGATAATGCTGCGAGGCAAGTACCTCGGTAGGTGCCATAAGTGCCGACTGATACCCGTTTTTACGTGCCGCATACATAGCGGCAAAAGCTACGGCGGTTTTACCTGACCCTACATCACCCTGGACAAGTCGGTTCATCTGTTTGCCCGATGAGAGGTCGGCGAAAATCTCGCCCGCTACACGCCGTTGTGCGGCGGTAAATTTAAAGGGCAGCATATTTTCAAATTCGGTTCCGCAATTTTTTATATCAAACACAATACCCGCGTTTTCTGATACCCGCGTTCTGGTATGTAGTATACCCAGCTGCATGAGCATTAATTCTTCAAATACAAGCCTTTTCCTTGCAATAATATATTCGTCACGGGTTTTGGGGAAATGAATGGCGCGCAGTGCAAAATTAATCTCGCAAAGCTGATGTCTTATGCGGATATAGTCGGGGATATATTCGTTTATATTCCCGATAGCCTTTTCGACACATTCGTGCATAATACCCCGCATAATACGTTCCGTCAGCGTTCCCGTAGACGGATAAACAGGCACAACACTACCCGTATGCAGAGAGTTTTCGATATTTTCATAAGTGGGGGAGGTCATACAAAGCCTGCCGCCCGTTCTTGTAATTTTCCCGAAAAACCTGAAGGTTTTTCCTTTATGCATTACGCCTGTTATGAATCTGTTGTTAAACCAGGTAATCATCATCGAACCGCTGGAATCGGATACAATGGCAGAAAAAAGAGTCATATTGGCACGTATCCGTCTGACCTGAATATCCGTCAGCAGAGTCGCTTCAATACAAACCTCCTCGCCTGCGGCAACAGAGGCTATTTTTGCAATACTGCTCCGATCCTCCATAGCGCGGGGAAAGAAATAGAGCAGGTCGCCCACAGAATCTATATTATGTTTTTTAAGCAATTTAGCCCTGTTTTCACCAACCCCGCTGAGGACGGTGACAGGCTCGTTGAATATGTTCATAATTTCTCTCCCGTTTACGATTTACGGTAATTTTAAAAAAGAGCCGGCAGCCTATGCTCCCAGCTCATCTTTTTAATAATTTTCAGCGTGAATTTCAAAATAACTCTGCGGATGAGCACAGGTGGGGCATATCTGCGGTGCTTTTACGCCTGTTACAATATGTCCGCAGTTACGGCATTCCCATACCTGAACGGAGCTTTTTGCAAATACTTCAGCAGTTTCTACATTATTAAGAAGTGCACGGTAACGCTCTTCGTGCTGTTTTTCAATAGCCGCTACAAGACGGAATTTTACAGCAAGATCTTTGAATCCTTCTTTTTCAGCAGTTTCAGCAAATCCTGCATACATATCAGTCCATTCATAGTTTTCGCCTTCAGCCGCTGAAAGCAGGTTAGCCGCTGTATCACCAATACCGCCAAGTTCTTTGAACCACATTTTTGCGTGTTCTTTTTCATTATCCGCTGTTTTCTGGAAAAGTGCGGAAATCTGTTCATAGCCTTCCTTTTTTGCTACGGAAGCAAAATAAGTATATTTGTTTCTTGCCTGAGATTCGCCGGCAAAAGCCGCCTCAAGATTTTTTTCACTCTGTGTTCCTGCATATTTTTTAGCCATTTTTTATTCCTCCAAAAAATTTATTTTTGTTTATAATACAACATACAATGACAGTACCCTTCAAAATCGGGGTCACTTATCTGTGATTTAAACTCCTCGCACATACAGATATTTTCAGGCGTGCGAGCTATCCGGCACGGGCAATAACCGCCTGTTCTGGCAAGCCCTTCCTTAACGGATTTAACCACTTCGCTGTCAGGATTAAGCGTAATTTTCATCTGCCCACCTCCGAAATTTTATTCCAATTAAATTATACCGCAAACAGCCGATGTTGTCAAGTATATTTTTGGAAAAAAAGGGGACTGTAAAAAAACAGTCCCTTAAAGTGTATCTAAGTTAAAGATAGTCCTTAAGCTTTTTACTTCTGCTCGGGTGGCGGAGTTTTCTTAAAGCTTTGGCTTCTATCTGTCTTATACGCTCACGGGTAACGTTGAATTCTTTACCCACTTCCTCGAGCGTTCTTGACCTGCCGTCTTCAAGTCCGAAACGGAGTTTGAGTACCCTTGCCTCGCGGCTTGTCAGCGTATCGAGCACATCGGAAAGCTGTTCTCTCAGAAGCATATATGATGCCGCTTCCTGCGGTGCGGGAGCGTCCTCGTCGGGAATAAAATCGCCGAGATGACTGTCTTCTTCTTCACCGATAGGCGTTTCAAGCGATACGGGTTCCTGAGCGATTTTCATTATTTCTCTTACTTTTTCATAGCTCATATTAAGCTCTTTTGCAAGCTCGTCCGTCGTAGGCTCACGACCCAGCTCCTGAAGCATTCTTCTGGATTCGCGTATGAGTTTATTAATAGTTTCCACCATATGAACGGGGATTCTGATAGTTCTTGCCTGGTCGGCGATAGCTCTTGTGATAGCCTGTCTTATCCACCAGGTTGCATAAGTGGAGAATTTATAACCTTTGTTATGGTCGAATTTCTCAACCGCTTTTATAAGACCGAGATTACCCTCCTGGATAAGGTCGAGGAACATCATACCTCTGCCGACATAGCGTTTTGCAATGCTGACAACAAGCCTGAGGTTAGCTTCCGCAAGACGGCGGCGTGCTTCGATATCGCCTGCGAGCATCTTTTCGGAAAGCTCCGCTTCTTCTTCGGTAGTCAGAAGAGTGATTTTACCGATTTCTTTAAGATACATACGTACAGGGTCGTCCACGCTGATGCCTTCGGGCAGGGTAAGGTCAATCTTCTCCTCGCCGTTTTGCTGAATTTCTTCAAGCTCTTTATCCAGGTCCTGAACCACCTCGACACCTGCGTTTTCAAGCTCCTCGTAAATCTGCTCCATCTGCTCGGCATCTATGTCAAGCTCGCACAGCATATCCTCGATTTCTTTATATGACAGGACACCTTTCTTTTTACCGGTATCCAGCAAATTCTTTATTATTTGCATTTTGTTTTCATTTGTTTCCATTAAATAACCTCCCCGGGGTAATCTATTTTTTCTTATTTCGCAAAGTTTCAATCATTTTCTGCAACTCCTCTGCAGAGGAAATACTGCCGGCATTTATTGCCGATTTGTTTTTCAGTGACTCGTAAATATCCTGCGCCGCCGCAAGACGGTCGCCATAGGGTTTTTCAGAGAAAATAAATCCTGCAATCTGCCCTGCCGCAGAAGGGTCCATTTTTGATATTATTGCCGCTGTATCGGTATTTATTCCGGCACCGCGTGCGGAGTGAACCTCACGGACAAAAGCCCGCACAGGCTCGCAGGTGAAAAAATCCTCGCCCGCCAGCTCGCCGAGAGCTGAGTAAACCCGAGAGTCTTCAAGCAGAAGCGAGGCAAGCATACATTCGGATTTCAGCCGTAGCTCGTCCGTGCTTTGCAGCTTTGCACTGCTTCGGATTATCTCTTTATTTACAGCTTTGGTTTTCTTATCCGTCAGCATTTTAATCTGTGCGAAAATGCTGTCGGCGCTGATACCCGTTTCGCTTGCAGTATCCTTCACAAGTACCTCTCTTTCGATAGGACTTTCAATATCGGCGAATACCTCAGCCATTTTTGTGACAAGCTCAATCCGCTGGTCTACATTATCGGTATCATACTGTTTTTTCAATACTTCTATTTTATATAAAACGGAATTTTGTGAGTCGTCAATCAGTCGCCCGAACGCCTCTCCGCCGTTTTTCTTAATAAATTCATCGGGGTCCTTTGACCCGGGAATACGAAGCACCCTTGTACGAAGTCCCTCGTCCGCCAGGATTTTAAGTGCCGCCGCAGTCGCTTTCTGTCCCGCACCGTCGCTGTCATAGCATAAAACTACCTCAGAAGTGTATCTGGACAGGATTTTGGCGTGCTGTGGCGTAAACGCCGTTCCGAGTGCCGCCACCGCATTTGTAAATCCCGATTTATGAAGAGCGATAACGTCCATATATCCTTCGCAGAGAATCATTCTCTCCCGACAGGTTTTTTTCGCAAAATTAAGTGCGAAAAGAGTACGGCTTTTGTTAAACGCCGCCGTATCGGGCGAGTTTAAATATTTCGGCAGGGAATCGTCTAAAACTCTGCCGCCGAACGCTATTACATTCCCACGTACGTCAATTATGGGGAAGATTACGCGACCTCGGAAAAAATCGAAATATTTCCCGTTTTTCTCGCTTTTTTTAGCCAGCCCCGCCGCCGCAATATCACCAATACCGTACCCTTTAGAGGTCAGATGTTTTATCAGCGAATCAAAAGAGGGGAGAGCATAGCCCAGCCCGAATGAGGTAACGGTTTTAGTATCAAGTCCACGTCGCAGAAAATAGCTTTGCGCCTCACTGCCGTCCGCGCTCATCAGATTATTGTAAAAGAACCGCGCCGCTTCACTGTTCAGCTTGTAAAGCTTCTGCCTGCGCTCATAAGGCTCGCTTGAGCCATCGTCCTCGGGCAGATTTATTTTCGCCCTGTCGGCAAGAAATTTAAGCGCTTCCGTAAAATCGAGATTTTCGATGTTCATAACAAACTGAAGCACCGACCCGCCTGCTCCGCAACCGAAACAATGATACAGCTGCTTGTCACCCGAAATGTGAAAAGAAGGAGTTTTCTCGCTGTGGAACGGACAAAGCCCCTTGTAGCTGTTGCCGCTGCGGCTCAGCTTTACATAAGATGAAATTATGTCAACAATATCGTTGGCCGCAATGACTTCGTTTATAAGCTCTTCGGGATAATGTACCGCCAATAGAAATAACCTCACTTTTTAAATAGAAAATCGGAAATAGATGTAAACACTTATTTCCGTTATATTCTACTATTCGACACGGAATGTGTCAAATCCTTCTTTTTATTGTTAAAATTTGATTACTTGATTTTCCAGGGGGAGGGGATAAACAGCTCCATAAACACCGATGTGGCGTACATATCGGACATTCCTGCTATGTAATCGCAGACAACGCGGTCAATATCCCATTTATCCAGCATTTTCCTGTCGTTTTCGGGCAACTTATCGGGGTTGTTTTTATAATATTCATACAAAACCTCGACTATATGCTCGCCTTTTTTTTCTTCCACTTTAGCGGTGGAATTTACATAAACCCTGTCAAACATAAAAGCCCGCAGTGCCAGCGACTGCTCTTTTACTTCAGGTGACATTACAAGATTATTTTCAATCAGGTCGACTACCATAGTGTTTATTCTCTCGCCGTGACTGCCGCCCAGTACCGCCGTACATTCGGCAGGTATATCGGAGCTTTTTATAACTCCGCCGCGGAGTGCATCGTCTATATCGTGGTTAATATATGCAATTTTATCCGCATGGCGTACAACAAGTCCTTCTCTTGTAAACGGCTTGCCGCTGCTGCGGTGGTTTAAAATGCCGTCACGTACCTCAGCGGTCAGATTAAGACCTGTGCTGCTTTCAAGCTCGTCTACAACACGAAGACTGTGGCGGTTATGCTCAAACCCGTGAGGGCAGATACTCGCAAGCACACGTTCGCCCGCGTGACCGAACGGAGTATGACCCAAATCGTGACCCAGGGCGATAGCTTCAATCAAATCCTCGTTAAGCCTGAGACCGCGCCCGATAGTGCGGGCAATCTGCGATACTTCAAGAGTATGTGTAAGACGCGTTCTGTAATGGTCGCCTTCGGGGATAAGGAAAACCTGTGTTTTATGTTTGAGTCTGCGGAACGATTTTGAATGAATTATTTTATCCCTGTCACGCTGAAACTCGGTACGGATATCGCATTTTTCCGCAGGATAGCGCCTGCCGCGGCTCTCATCGGAGAACGATGCATCGGGCGATAAAATAAGGTGCTCCGTTTTCTCGGATATTTCACGTATTGTCATAAAATCAAATCCTTTCAGCAGGTTTCCATTATTCTTTCGGCAAGAATTTTTGCTCTTGCCTTTGCCCATTCATCAGCTTCGGCAGGTCTTTGTGCGGCAACTCCGCTGTGACCTGCTCCGCTACTGCTGCTGTCAGCAATTATTGTCATACCTTCAACCAGCATCATATCGTGTATCTGGCTGATTACCTTTTCCTGCCCGCCGTATTTTGAAGCACCAACGCTGACAGCGGCACCCGCTTTTCCTACCCACAGCTTTTCAGCACGGATTTTTCGGGTTTTATCAAAAAACGCTTTCAGCTGTGCGCTGACGCCGCGGAAATAAACGGGACTGCCGATAATAACCGCATCGGCACGGGTTATTTTCTCAAAAGCTTCTTCAAGCGCCGTACCTGCATAACACCGCGCATCACAGGGACTGCAGCAGGATATGCAAAACGGATTTTTAAGACTGCTCATAATTTCGTGTATATTTAAAATTTCAGTCTCGGCATTTTCGCAGTTTTTTAAAATTTCCTCCAGCAGAAACTGCGTATTGCCGTTTTTGTTATGACTACCGTTTAATGCAACTATGTACATAAAATAAAAACTCCTTTTTGGATTCATTTCCTATATATAATAATATACGGCAAAAATACAAAAAATCCTTTTTTAAAAATAAAAATTTTAAAAATATTGACAAACGGGTATAAAATGGAGTATAATATAAATATGTATGATTAAAAAAAGAGGAAACAATGAGTAATTACGGTACGAGCTGAAGGTGTTAATTAATCGTTGGTTGCCAAACAAGAGGAAACAATGAGTAATTACGATATGTATATTGTCCTGTAAAATTTTTTCGTCAGGCTTTTCGAAAATCACGCAGGAATACTTTGTGTATTTCAAGGGATTTTTGGAGAGTATGGCGGAAAAATTCAGGGCAAGATGTGTATCGAACCGAAGGTGTTAATTGCTCATTGGTTACTCAAACAAAAGGAGGTGCGTGCGGTGGACGCGGGTCCCGGTAATAGTATGAACAAAAATATGCGGCACCGCTGCGCTGTGCAGTTGCCGTAAAAATAAGGAGGCTGCAAATGGTAAAGTTTTACAAGACTGTAGATAATTTTATCTGCGAAATTGACGAGCCGGAAACAGGTTGCTGGATTAATACCATAAATCCCGATGAGGATGAGATGGAAGAAATTATGGCACTTACGGGAGCAACTTCTGATTTCCTTCGCGCGGCTCTTGACGATGAGGAAACCTCACGTATAGAAATTGAAGATAACGGACATATTTTGCTCATTATCGACATACCTATAGCCGAAAAAGACGGCGACAGTATAATTTACAATACAATCCCTCTGGCATTTATTCTGACAGAAAATTATATCATAACGGTATGTCTGAAAGAAAATACCATAATAAGAGAATTTGCCAGCGGAATGGTGAAGAACGTCAGCGTAAGAATGCGTACCAGGTTTATACTTCAGCTGTTTTACAAGGTAGCATCAAGATACCTGCAATATCTGAAACAGATTGATAAGAAAACCTCGGAAATTGAGATGACACTTCACAAATCAATGAAAAATAAAGAGCTGATACAGCTGTTTGACCTGGAAAAATCACTCGTGTATTTTTCCACATCACTTCGTGCAAACGAGCTTATCATGCGTAAAATCTCAAGAGGCAAGGTTATAACCCTCTACGAAGAAGACGAGGATTTACTGGACGATGTGATTGTCGAAATTCAGCAGGCAATCGAAATGACGAACATATACAGCAACATTTTAAGCGGTACGATGGACGCATTTTCATCCATAATATCCAACAATCTGAACAACGTGATGAAACTTCTGGCATCAATCACAATCGTAATGACGATACCCACAATAGTGGCGAGCATATACGGAATGAACGTCCCGGGTCTGCCCCTGGCACATCTCTGGTGGTTCCCGATAGTGATATCCCTGGCGGCATCGGCAGTTACGGCGATTATACTTAAACTGAAAAATATGCTATAAATGGACTGTTTAAAAATGCGCAGACCGCCCGGTGGCAGAAATACAATAATAGGACATCACGGGTAAAATTTATACAGAACTTATGAAAAAAATCCGCAAAATTTGCGGATTTTTCCTATTATATTGCCACCGGGCTACAAACGCTACTCACCACTCGGCGTACCTATGTACGCCTTCGGGCAAGGTATTATGCGGACAAAGCCGCATAATACTTCGTTAATGTGCCTTCGGCACATTTCATGGCGATAGCCATTTCATGTTGCAGAGCAACATTTCACGACAGCGAAGCTGTCATTTCATTGCGAGGTCAGCTCGCCCTGACCACAATATATTGTGTGTCAAGAAATTTTTTTGCGCTTTGTTTCGAAATTTTAACAATATTTTTTCGTATAATTCGTCAATTCGGATAAAAATTATGTAAATGACTGAATTTTGTCAAAACCCATTGACAAAAACGGAAAAAGCGAGTATAATAATAGTTGCCGGTTTGGTTCTGAGATGAATGCAAATCGGCATATTAAACGCTATAAATTACGGACAGCCGCTGCAATAATATTGCAGGGGGCTGAATTTTTCTCTCGAGGTGAAGATTATGAAACTTGCATTTTTAGGCGGAGGTAATATGGCTACTGCCATAATTGACGGTATTCTTGGCGCCGGGCTTGCAAAAGCAGAAGAAATATGCGTCAGCGATAAGGATACAGCAAAACTTGCCATCTTTGAAAAACGGGGTATAAAGACGGCTCAGGATAATGACTGCGCGGCAAATTTCGGTGACATAATTTTCATTGCCGTAAAACCCTCCATTGTGGAAACGGTTGCGGCTGAACTGATTTCCTGCGGGGATATTTCTGAAAAACTTATCATATCCATTGCCGCAGGTGTGGAGCTGTTTAAGCTTGAAAAGTTTTTTGATAATAAAGAGATGAGAATAATCCGTGTAATGCCGAATATGCCTGCTATGGTAGGCTGTGGTATGTCGGCACTGTGTAAAAATTCTTATGTAACAGATGAAGATATGAAAACGGCACTCGGTATTTTCTCGACATTCGGGAAAGCACTTGAGGTAGCCGAAAATCAGATGGACGCGGTAACTGCAGTTTCGGGTTCGGGTCCTGCTTATGTGTATATGTTTATAGAAGCTCTTGCGGACGGCGGCGTATTAAACGGTCTGCCCAGAGATTCGGCGTATCTGCTGGCGGCTCAGACTGTGCTGGGTGCGGCAAAAACCGTCCTTGAGACGGGCAAACACCCCGCTGAGCTTAAAGATATGGTATGTTCACCCGCAGGCACTACAATTGAAGCGGTAGCTTCCCTTGAAAGCGACGGACTGCGAGGCAGCATAATAAAAGCAGTAAACGCCTGCGCGGAAAAATCTTCAAAACTTTCTTCATAACCTTGTCCCGAAAAACATATATTTAAGTAAACTACTTAATATATGGAGATGATAAAATGCGTTATTTTGCATTTAAACTTACAACTGTTTCGGCGATAGTATTTTCTCTCGGTATTTGTCTGGGAGCGGCGTGTATATGCCTTATTCCGCAGATGATGTGCGAAAATCTTGTTTTACCCGTAACGGAGTTTGTGAAAAAAACGGACTCTGCAGGGGTGATGATTAAATTTGCGGTAACAGCAATAAAACCGATACTTTTTATGTGGGTTATGGGATTTACAAAAATTTCGGCATACGTAAACGCTCTGACGCTGACTTACAGAGGCTGTGTGCTCGGAGTTGTTACGGGAGCACTTGTGCGGTGCGAAGGATTTTTAAAAGGATTTTATTTCTGGATTTGCGGTATTATGCCGCAGAATTTGTTATATATAGCGATACTTATTTTTATGGCGGTTTTGTCATATAAATTTTCTTGCAGCGGAGTTAAAACAAAAAAAGAAACGGCAGCTTTTTCGGTTTGTTTGCTGATAGGGGCGGCGGGCTGTCTTTTGTGCGGTTTTTTTGATGCATTTCTGACTCCGATATTACTGATCAGGGGGTAAATTATGCTTTTTGCAGATGAATATAAAAAGTTTCTGATTGAAAATAAAAAAGCATCGGAAAGTACAATAGCTTCTTATTTTCGTGATATAAAAAAATTTAATGATTATATAGATAATATAGGTGCAGACCCGCTTAAGATAAAGAAACAGACGGTGGTGTCGTATCTGATATATATGCAGAAAAACGGACAGGCTGTATCGTCAATGCTTCGTACAATGGCGGCGCTTCATTCGTATTTCGGATTTCTCAAAGATACGGACCGTATAGAATCCGACCCGACAGAAGGCGTGGAAACACCGAGACTTCCGAAACGTGAAATCGAGGTGCTGACAGCAAAAGAAACGGAAGAATTTTTAAAACAGCCGAAATGCAACGGCTTTAAAGGCTACCGTGACAGAGCAATGCTGGAGCTTCTGTATGCAACGGGAATAAAGGTAAGCGAGCTTATCGAGATTAAGGTAAACGAAATCAACTTAGGTGAAGGTTTTCTTATCTGCGGAACGGGCAAGAAAGCAAGAGGAGTACCTATGGGAAAAATTGCAACGCAGGCTGTAAGGCAGTACATAGAAAAAGCGAGATTTCTTTCACACAAATACGGCGATGGGGAATATCTGTTCATCAATTTAAAAGGCGAAAAACTCTCCCGTCAGGGGTTCTGGAAAATCGTGAAATATTATAAAGAAAAAGCGAAAATAGATAAAGAAATAACCCCCAACACACTCCGCCACTCGTTTGCAGTACATCTGATAGAAAACGGAGCTGATGTGGTATCGGTACAGGAAATGCTGGGTCATACGGTACTCGGCAGTACCAGAGTATACACAAACCTTGTAAACCGCCGATTAAACGACGTATACAAAAAAGCCCACCCAAGAGCATAAAAAGCTTTGCGATAAAAATCCGCAAAGCTTTTTATGTCAAAAATGAGGTGAGCTTGCCTGCAGGGGAAAGGGAAATCAGAAAACGTGCAAAAACAGGCACGTCCCCATTTTGCAAAACTGTTTGGGAAAAAGAAGATTTTGATGATGATGTTTTAAAGATATTGGAGGTAATAAAGAAATATGGCTAATAATCTTGATTATAATAATCCGCATTATTGTCCTGTTTACAAGAAAATAATTGATATAGATTTATGTTATGATTCTCTGTGTTGCCTGACAGGTATGTTCAAAACATCTTCTACGCCGGAATTAGCAGAAATAGAAAACATAGACGAAGCAAGGGGAATATGCAAAAATTGTCCGTACAGCGACTTATCTTAATA
>JAZOTK010000091.1:0-14464 GCA_045657605.1 Clostridia bacterium | reverse complement strand
TTGTTGATCCTATCTGCTTTAACGCACCTGCTTCATATACGTACAGGTCAATAGCTCTCATCGGTGCATCCATCGAGGTTTTAAGCACTATGGGTCTACCGCTGTTTGGTACTGTAAATTCGGATACGCTTGCATCAATTACCGTATCTTTTCCTCCCGCGAACTGTGAAAGCTGCATTGAGTAAGCTGTCATATTAACATCTTCTGCATAATACAGTGTTTTATCATCTTTACCGCCAAAGAACTGCAGACCTGCCGCTGTGGTTGATACTTCGCTTGTCTGCTGTGTTTTTACATCATATACGTTAAGTATATATGCATAGCTCATAACAGCGTCTGCTCCCGTAGTTTCAGGCATAGTCAGAAGAGCTGCCATGCTACCGTCACGGTTAAGCATTGTATAATCAGCTTTGTCTGCGATTTTTACAGGAGCTGACCAGCCGTCTTTGCCGTATTTGCTGTATTTTACCGTATTATCACTTATATCTGTATATACAACGGCACTTGAATCATCGGAGAATGTGGGGTTGCTGTCATAATATGAGCATCCTGCAGGCATTGTGCCGTATGTTCCGTTCTTGGAAAGAAGTACGGTCTGATCTGCACGCTGGTACAGAACATTTGCATTTTTTGTAAACTGTACGCTATAATCAGTATAGGGATTTGAGAAATACGTATTTTCATCTGTTAACACACTGTATGCCATTACATCGGTATCTACCGCAACCGCCGCCTTGCCGAAAGGTCTGTAATACAGAGTACCTTTCATTCCTTCTTCACTTTCTGTAACATCGCCTAAGTGGAAAAATCCTTTTGACGGATTTTTTACAAACACCGGAGGTGTCTGGTCGTTGTAGTTTTCGGAAATAACTGCAGGCTCGCCGCTGTTTTCCTTATATACAAGCTTGACATTTTCATCTTTTTTTGCAAGATATACAGCTGTTTTGCCGTCAGCCGAGCAATAAATCCCACGATATACATCTGTTGCAACGCTTACCGCAGAGTTTCCTTTTTTGAGGAACAGTTCGCCTGTATCAGCTCCATCTTCCGTATTTTTCTTAACATACCATACCTTATTTGTTTCATCGGCAAATCCGTAAAGCGGATAGTTGTTATCTGCCTTTATAAGAGGCAGTGTTTCAACAGAATTTGTTTTGCCGCCGATTGTATAGGAATATAACACATTATTATCGCTTTCATCCTTCTTGATATAAAGGACTGTTTTATCATCAGCAGATACTACCATTGTTCCTGCGGATACCTTTTCGTCTACCATTGCAGGCTCGCCGAGCTTGCTGTTGATATAATACAGATTTCCGTTATTTATATAGAATATGTTTTCGCCACCTACCACAAAGGATGATGTTGCCATAAAATTCGTCTCACCTTCGCCGAGAGTAGCTATATATTTTTCACCATTGCCACTGTTATAATAAATATTTACAGTCTCTCCGTCCACTTTGGTATAGATAAACGGATTATCTTTTCTGTTATTTCCTGCAAAAAACTTTTTATATCCCACAAATCCTGCCGCCAGGATTGCTATTATAACAATAATCGCAATTATTGCCGCCATGGGGCTTTTTTTAATTTCTTCAGGTTCTTCGGTAATAATTTCATAACCGATAAAATTACCTTCCTCATCATAGATTTCTTTAGAATATGTTTCTTCCCCGCCTTCTTCTTCTTCGGCAAAATCTTCTTCAATAACTTCGTCAGCTACTTCTTCGGTAACTTCTTCGGTAACTTCAACAACTTCTTCAGTAACTTCTTCGGCAGCTTCAACAACTTCTTCAGCTGTTTCTTCTATTACTTCCGTTACTTCATCACCTATCAGTTCTTCGCCGCAGGCAGGACAGTATTGTACATCGTCCTGAATCTCAAGTCCGCATTTTTTACAAATCATTATATCTGATTCCTCCTAAATTGTTGTTACTATTAATTATATAACTATTTTGGAGTTCTGTCAATATTTTCTGCGAAAAATTTACAATTTATTCAATTATATTTTTCCGTAAATATTTACAAAATCTTCCGCAACGCTTGACATTATTATTAATTTATACTATAATAACATTAAAGAAGCGAAAGGAAATACATATATGAAACGACTGACAAAATTTATTTTAATTATTATGATCCTTACTCTCTTCTCCCCTGTAGCTACAGCACGAAACGGTGAAAAGCTTACTATAACGACACCGTTTAAAGAAACTGTAATCGAAAACGGTTTTTTTAATATTGACGGAAATATCTATCTTCCTCTTATACCCGTCTGCGAAGCGTTAGGTTCGGTGGTCTTTGAGAATCCCGTCTACAGCAATTTTTTTATACTTTCGCGTGACGGTGACACCATAAGCCACTCGCTGTATTACGATTCGTTTGAATTTAACGGTGAAAATATCAATGTCGGACTGCCTTCAACTCACGATGATACCCATAGAATTTTAGTTCCGTTTCCCATGCTTGAAAAAATGTACGGTATTGAAATAACCCGTGATAATGGCAAAGCTGTTATAAATAAACCTATGTGGACAAACTATTATAACAATCTTGTAAGCGGTCTTTTAAAATACAGTATTTACGGTGATTTCTATGCGGAAAATTTTTCAAGATACTATAAATATTACAGCTACCACGGCGATATGGATCCCGGAGTTGTAATTAACAGCGTAAATATTGGTCTTGACCTTAAGCGTCACGAGGATTCAAAAATCGTTACAAATCCCGATGATACAGCGGTGCTTATAAATAAAACAAACCGGCTCCCTTCAGGCTTTTCAGCAAAAAACCTGGTTGCAGTTGACAGAAAATATTCAAAAGGCAGCGGTTTTCTTTTAAACAGTGAAGCTTATGAAAACTACAGACAAATGTACACTGCGGCGGCAAACGAAAGACGGTATCTGAAAATTGTATCCGCCTACCGCACCGAAGCTTATCAGCGGAACCTGTACAATTCATATCTTAGAAACAATGGCTTATCTTACGCCGCAGCCTACTCCGCGCAGCCCGGATATTCCGAACATCAGACCGGGCTTGCAATAGATATAAATTCAGTCTATACCTCTTTTGAAAAATCGGCTGAATATACCTGGCTGAAAAACCACGCTCATGAATACGGGTTTATAGAAAGATACAAAAAAGGCCGTGAGTATATAACAGGCTATGCATACGAGCCTTGGCACTACAGATATGTCGGCAAAGAGGCGGCGGCAATTATCCGCGAAAAAGATATTACATATGAAGAATACTATGCCGTATATCTCCACAAATCACCCTACTTTACGGATAAAGACCGCACCTGGGCTAATGTGGTAAGATTTTATTACGAATAGTTTATAATTCAAAAAGGGGAAACCGCCGGATAGCGGTTTCCCCCTAATTTTTTCAGTAGACAAATCCTCGTTCCTTCATACTTACATAATGATTGTCCGTAATTATTATATGGTCAAATATCTTTATTCCCACAGCTACAAGAATACGTTTTATCTGTTCGGTAATATAAATATCGTCTTTTGAAGGATTAAGCAAGCCTCCCGGATGATTATGCATAAGCAGGATCCACTTTGCTGTTTTTTGGGAATTTATAAATTGAAGTACTGTATGTATATCAAAAGAAACTTCATGAATACCGCCCGAAGCAATCAGTTCTGTGGATAATATATTTTTATCCTCATCTAAAAGTGTAATATAAAATTTTTCTGTTTCCAGTCCACGCAGAAGCTTTGCGGCATATTTCGCCGCCGCATATGTGCCGGTTATACGGTCTTCGCTTTTTTCCTCATTTCCCATATAGCCCGGGAGTTCGGCAAGTATTTTCAGCAGATATACTGCATCAGGATGAATGCCGTAGTTTCCTTCCAGAAATGCAGAATCGGCAGATAGCAGTGCAGTAATATTCCCGAATTCACCTATAAGCTTTTCCGCCATCTCACGCGCTTTCGTCTCAGGAAGCACATAGCCGAGTAAAAGCTCCAGAATCTGCACCGGTCTGAAATTATTCAGCCCTTCTTTCAGATACTTTTTATATAATTCATTTTCATCGCGCATTACATTCACACACCTTGAATACATCGGGATTTTTATAATTTATTACATTCACTCCGCTTATCATATCTTTGAGAATATCAGCGGCGAAAATCTCTGTGCTATAATGAGGTGCAATTATCACGGCAAGTCCCATAGCTACCGCATCACGTGCATTTGAATACTTTACATCGCCCGTTATATATACATCGGAAGTGATTTTATCATTTATCATACTTCCGCCACCACCGCTGCAAATGCTCACCGTATTTATAAGCTTATTTTCATCGCCGATATACTGTATGTTTTCTACCCCGAGTTTTTTCCCGATTTCAGCTGCAAGCGATTTCAGCACTGTTGGCTGTGGCAGTCTACCGGCTCTTCCCAGACCGGAGCTTTTCCCGGTTTCATCAGTATAAGTAATTTCCCAAACACCTATATTCTCAAGTCCGTACAGCTTTGCCAGAAAATCATTCGTACCGCCTTCTGCGGCATCAAGGTTGGTATGTGCACTGTAGAGGGCAATCCCGTTTTCTATCATGAACATTATGCATCTGCCCTCGGGCGTATCGCTGTTTATTTTATTTACAGGCGAAAACATTATGGGATGATGTGTTATGATAAGCTGTGCCCCCACCTGTTTTGCTTTTTCGGCAACATCAATATCAAGGTCAAGTGCCGTCATTACGGTAGTAACCTCAGCATCACGGTTTCCAAGTATAAGCCCTACGTTATCCCAGTCGCAGGCAAGATAAGTCGGTGCCTTTTTTTCTATTTCTGCTATAATATCACATATTTTCATATTAATCCTCCATTCTGCCGCACCGCGGCATAAATTGTAACATGAAAAAGAAATGGTGATATGTGCCACTTATTTTTCACGTTTACCATATAAAACTCCGTCACGGTATCCTATTATCTTTATATCTGCAATCTGTTTTAACATTTCCGGTGAAACGCTCGCCACAGTTTGCATATAGTTTTCCGAATGACCTGTCAGTCCTGTTTCGGTTTCCTGTTCAAAAAGCACCGAAAGTGTTTTCCCTATCTGTGCTTTATAAAAATTTTCTTCACATAAATCGGCAACTTCCTGCATTCTTGCCGCACGCTGTTTTTTTATGTTTTCCGGAATCTGATTTTTCATATCAGCGGCAACCGTTCCCGGTCTTCGCGAATACGGGAAAACGTGAATTTTCGCAAACCCGATTTTTTCCGCAAATTTAAGGCTTTCTTCAAAATCTTCTTCAGTTTCGCCCGGAAATCCTACCATAATATCTGTTGTTACAGCGACATTCGCCCATTTGCTCTGCAGTTTTGCAACCGCATCCTCGTAATCATCACAGGTATATCTACGTCTCATCGCCCGCAGAGTATTGTCGCACCCGCTTTGCAGTGAAATATGAAAATGCGGACACAGTTTTGGCAGTTTTTCAGCAATATCCGCAATTTTTCCCATAACCGGCGTAAGCTCCAGCGAACCCAGTCTGATCCTCTCAAGTCCTTCTATTTTATGCAGGCTGAGTAAAATATCGCTCAGATCGATATTTTCCATATCCCTGCCATAAGAGGTAAGATGTATTCCCGTAAGTACGATTTCCTTATATCCTGCCGATACAAGTGCCGTAGCTTCTTTTAAAATTTCTTCAGGATTTCTGCTTCGCACGTGCCCTCTGGCGTAGGGTATTATACAGTATGAACAGTAATTATCACACCCGTCCTCAATCTTCATAAAAGCACGTGTTTTTCCACGATGCGCGGCCGCTTTTATTTCTTTATAGCTTCGACAGCGCATTATATCAGAAACACAGGAAACCGGTTGATTTTTAAAGTTTTCTGTTATTTCTACAATATCCGCCTTTTCGTTATTGCCTATAATAATATCAGCAAACCCGAGTTTTTCAATTTCCTCATGTCCGACCTGTGCATAGCATCCTGTAACGACAATAATCGCTCCGGGATTCATACGTCTTGCGCGGTTTATGGCATTACGTGATTTGCGGTCAGCTACTGCCGTAACACTGCACGTATTTATAACATAAACATCAGCCGCCTCGCCGAAATCAACTCTGGTATATCCGGCAGAGTCAAATTTTTCGGCCATAACCTCTGTTTCATACTGATTAACCTTGCAACCAAGAGTAAAAAAGGCGATTTTTCGCATATTTTGTCTTCAATCCTTCCGTTTTTCACATTTTTCCCAATAAATAAGCTTAAAATTTAAACATTATTTACATTGACACAGATATAATATATATTATATAATAAATACAAGGAGATAATCCAAATTAAAATAACTGGCTGTGCCAAGGAGGTTTTTTCCAATGAAAACATGTGAAATTATGCTTACATCCATTAATGATGTAAAAAACTTCGTAAACATCGTAAATAATTATGATTTTGATGTAGATCTTGTATCCGGCAGATACGTAGTTGATGCCAAATCAATTATGGGTATATTCAGTCTTGACCTGAGCAAACCTATCAAAGTAGAAGTACCTACTGATGATTGTGATGCTTTCTTAGACGAATTAAAAGCATTTATAAAATAAGATTTCAATTATAAAACGAGCCTCGCATACGAGGCTTGTTTTTTTATTCTTTTATACTGATTTCTTCAATAAGTGCAGCGGTTTCTTTTTCATTCTGTATATAATATGAAATACCGCTTATTCTTTGTGCTCCGCCGGGCATCTGATGAGTAACCAGCGAGCTTTCGTGCATTTTAAGAGCCACGGAAGCAATCGGCAACCACTCGCTTTTCGGCAAATCTGTTTCTATATTTTTTTCAATAGTACCTATAAGAGCCGGTATTTTAAGTAAAAACGCCGGGTTCAGTTTCTGCCTTACAAGCTCTTTTATAAAACTCTGCTGTACTTTAATTCTGTCCTCATCACCCATCGGATAATGACGGAATCTTACAAGCTGCTCCGCCTTATCGCCGTCCAGATGCTGCAATCCTGCTTTAAGGTTAATTTTAAGTCCCTGCACAGGGTCGCTGTATTTCATATCCTGCGGAACATCATAGTCCACACCGCCTATGGCATCTATCACATTTCTGAAAGTTTCAAACGAAAATTTCACATAATTATCTATCTTTATATCAAGCAGATTTTCAACGCTTTCTATAGTCTGTTCCTGCCCGCCTACCGCATACGCGCTGTTTATCTTATACCTGCGATTGCCGATTTTCACACGGGTATCACGGGGAACGCTGAGTAGATTCACATCACCCGTATCGCCGTTTATAAATGCAACTATCATAACATCAGATCGCAGTCCCTCATTATCCATTCCCATAATAAGCATGGTCTTTGAAGGTGCCGGTAAAGCTTTCGTAAAAAACGACGGTGGTTTTCCTGTAACAGCCCAACTGCCCGCCACATAAGCACCCGTACCGATAAAAAGTATAAGCAGTAATATAAAAATTCTTCTGAATGCTTTCATAAGTATACGACCCTTCATTTATTGTCTGTATATATTTTAACACATTTCGATATAATTTGCAATACAATTAACAAAAAATTTATAATTTATTAAAATCTTCTGCAAAAAAAGGACTGTCTTACCGAAAAGACAATCCTTCTCTTATTAAATTCCTTCTCTGCATCTTACGCCTGTTTCCTTTTGTACAACAGACATCTGATGTTCAGAGATTTTTCTTTCCTTTACGGGATTTTCGAGTGCTGTTTTAAGCACTGTTCCCATTTCGCTTACGCATACAAAAGCAATGTTTTCCTTCACCTTTGCCGGAATTTCTTCCAGATCCTTTTTGTTCTCTTTCGGGATAATAACCGTTTTTATACCGCTGCGGTACGCCGCAAGGCTCTTTTCTTTAAGTCCGCCGATAGGCAGGACTCTGCCTCTTATGGTAATCTCTCCCGTCATTGCCACATCACTCCGCACAGGATTGTCCGTGAGTGCCGAAACTATCGCCGTAGCAATGGTGATTCCTGCCGAAGGACCGTCTTTTGGAGTTGCTCCTTCCGGTACGTGCAGATGTATATCTTTGGTTTTATAGAAATCCGGTTTTATGCCAAGCAGGGCTGTATTTGCTCTTATATAGCTGATTGCCGCTGTCGCTGATTCTTTCATAACATCGCCCAGCTGCCCCGTCAGCTCTACCTTACCGCTGCCGTCCATTACATTTACTTCAATGGAAAGCGTATCGCCGCCTACCTGAGTCCACGCAAGTCCTGTTGCAACGCCGGTTATATTTTCTTCTCCTACGCGGTCATAGCTGAATATTCTTGCACCCAGCATATCTTTCAGATTAGCCGCAGTAACGCTTACCGACTTTTTCTTTTTTCTTACAATCTCAGCCGCAGTTTTTCTGCATATAGCCGCAATGTGACGTTCAAGGTTTCTGACGCCCATTTCTCTTGTATAATATTCGATAATTTCTTTTATAACCGCATCGCCGATTTTAAGATTTTCTTTTTTTAAGCCGTGTTTTAAAATCTGTTTCGGGACGAGATATTTTTTAGCAATTGCAAGCTTTTCTTCCGCTGTATATCCCGGTATTTCTATTACCTCAAGACGGTCAAGCAGAGGTCTGTCCACCGTATCGAGCGTATTTGCCGTACATATAAACATTACATCCGACAGGTCAAACGGAAGCTCCACATAATGGTCTTTAAAAGCTGTGTTCTGTTCGCTGTCAAGCACTTCGAGCAATGCCGCCGAAGGATCGCCCCGCATATCCGAACACATCTTATCAATCTCATCAAGCAGTATTACGGGATTATTTGTACCGGCCTCTTTTAAAGCCGCCATTATTCTTCCCGCCATTGCACCTATATATGTTTTTCTGTGACCTCTTATATCCGCTTCGTCACGGATACCGCCGAGAGAGATTCTCACATACTGTCTGTTCATACTTTTTGCAACGGATTTTGCCACCGATGTTTTACCAACACCCGGAGGTCCTACAAGACAAAGCAGAGAGCTCTGTACATTTTCCGTCAGTTTCATAACGGCAAGACATTCTGTTATACGTTTTTTCACTTTTTCAAGTCCGTAATGGTCACCGTCAAGTATTTTTTCAGCCTTTGCAAGATTTGTATTCTCGCGGGATTTCTCACACCAGGGAAGCTCAAGCAGATATTCGACATAGTTGCGGATTACCGCATTCTCGCCCATTCCCGGCGGAGTTCTTCTCATTTTATCAATTTCACGTGTCAGTTTTTCACGTACAAACTCGGGGAGCTGCTTTTTCGCCATTTTTTCAGTCAGCTCATCGGCTTCGTCATCGTCATAACCGCCCTCGCCAAGCTCTTCGCGGATGATTTTTATCTGCTCACGCATAAAATATTCTTTCTGCCGTTCGTCAAGAGATTCTTTAACTTTTTTATCAATTTCGTTTTCAATACGGAGTAGTTCGTTCTCTTTGGCGATACATTCCGCAAGTCGCAACATACGCTCTTTAAGGTCGACACATTCAAGAATTTCCTGTTTTTCAGCCGCAGGAGCATTTACATTAGCCGCAATTATATCCACAAGCTGTCCTAAATTGCTTATCCCCGCAAGTCCCAGCATAGCTTCCGGCATCGCTACATCTGCCATTGAAGAATATTTGGCAAACAGCTCCTCGCATTTTGCCAGATATGCATCAAACTCACGGTCATCAGATGCATTTTCTTCAACGTACTCGTGTACCTGTACGGTAATAAACGGTTCTGTCTGAACAAAATCTACTATCTCAGCACGGCTTATACCTTCGATAACCACCTTTACGCCATTATTACCTACATTTGTTACCTGTCTTATTTTCGCTATTGTACCAAGATTATATATATCACCTGTCGTAATATTTTCAAGTCGCTCGTCCTTCTGGCTTACAAGAAATACGAGATTATTATGTTTCTGTGCATAATCAAGGGCTTTTTTGGTAGCCTCCCTGCCAACCTCAAAACTTGCGATTACATACGGAAACACCACAAGCCCCCGAAGTGCTATCAGAGGAAATATATTTTTACTGTTATTCATTATCCTGTTCCTTCCTGTCCGCACGTCAAATTCATACCGCCGCGGACCCGCAGTATGAACGCCTATATATAAGTATACATCATAATTCGGAATTTTGCAACAAAAATTTCAAAAATTTTTATTTGTAATACAAAAGTAACCTTACAGACATAGATATGACACAATATTATGATAGAATATTAACGTGAAAAATAAGCGGCACATATCACTGCTTTTCGCTCGGGGCAGTACCTGTGTGTACGGCACCACTCGCTGCAAAACAGCAATCTGCACCGCTTCTTTTCCACGTTATAGTTTTACCGGTTTTGTGGCGAAATAAAGATAGAAAGGAGCGGGAAAAATGAAAAAACTTCTGATTTTACTTTTAATACTTTTCATACCCTTTAGCACACTTGCGGCAGAGCCTTATCCTGTTTTGCCCGAAAACCTGACAGAAATTTGTCTTACCCGCTTCGGTTTTGATGATACAGGAAGCAGAGTTCTTTATGAAAAAGTACCCATTACCGGAACCTTTAACGCCTGGATGATAGGTTGGTTCTGGGATGATTATAAAATAGTTATCGGTATTACGGATGAAGGTGACATAATTTATTTCAACCGTGCAAGCCTCAGCGGCACACCTGCCGATATTTCATCTCCCGTCAGTACGGAAGAAGGGTTTGAAAGTGCCCTGCGGTTTCTTGATACAGCACTCGGTCCGCATAATCTCCGTCATACAAGCTCTAAAGGCTATACATATCATTTTTCGGAATATCACAACGGAATACGTGTCGTAGGTCACGATGCTACCGTGGTTGTTGATAAATCAACCGGCGAGGTTTACTATTACAAAGGATTTGGCAACTATAATGCCGAATATAAAATTCTTGACAGAATGATTTCAAAAAGCCGTGCTTTTGATATTTATTTTGAAAATTCAACCCCCGAGCTTGTGTATTATACAAACTTTGACAGTATCAGCCGTACCAAAACGGTCCGACCGATGTATATACTGCCAAATCTCTCCCCCGCCGCCGTAGAAGCAGACAGTGGTAATATCACACCTCTTCTGATGTATGATTATAATTACTATTACAGCGACAGCTATTACGATCCGAAATTTGACGGAAATAACTCTGTAAACGGCAATGAAGGTATTTTCGAGCCCGCTGATATTTATCCTAAAGCAGATGTTATCGTGAAACTGAAAAATAATTTTTATGCTCTGCGCATGGGATACTCATTCGAGCTTTGCGAAGGCTTTATGCAGTTTGCAGGAGACCGCAAAATTCCCGTTTTGCAGGTTAATATCGCGCCGGAAAATTATTCGGAAAATATAAAAGATTTTTCAATTCTCTATGACAGACACGATGATGATGTAATAAAGCAAAATCCCACACACAAGGAATATATTTTTGCCAGAGCATACGTAAATGCCGATACCGGCGAAATCTTAAGCTTTTCATCGCTCCCCTCTCCCGGCTTTAAATATATAAAGCCTTACGGCTATAAAAATGCTGAGCTTCCCAGAAGAGTATCGGAGTTTATTGTAAGAGCTTCCGATAAATCAGATGAGCTGAGGCTGTATTCACGTACCGATACCGGTAAATACACTTCCGTATATACCTACGCTCGGTATGTAAATGACGCCCGCGTTATAGGCGAAGGTGCTGTTATTGAATTTAACTCGTATGCCAACGATATAACCGGATTTTACAGTAATATGAGCACAGCAGAGTTTGATTCCCTTGAAGGAATAAAAACTCCCTCACAGATAGCAGAAATCATGAAAAACGAGCTTACCTTCGGGCTTTGTTATACAGATGACGGCGAAGGCGTAAAAAAGGTAGTTTACGATTTTACCGAAAAACAAGCCTCTTTCGACCCGGTCAGCGGAACCCGTATTGATACATTCTCCGCAGACGCTACCGCTCAGATTATTATATGTAACGTAGGCGTAAGTGAATATACCGTAAACGGTCAGCACGTGACCGCCAGTCCTCCCGTTGTATATCAGAACAAAATATATATGCCCGTAAGATTTTTAGGCGAAAGCCTGGGGTTTGAGGTAGGCTATGCAGACGGACTTATAATCCTCTCATCAGATGATAACACTGCCATCGCCGAAGAAGGAAACCTGATAGCTTCCGTAAACGGCAAAACCGTTGTTTTGAGCGACTCCCCCGTATTAATAGGCGATACGGTATACATTTCCGTCGCCACCATAAGACAGCTCTTCGGACTCCAGCTCCGATGGGACGGCGAAACTAATAAAATATTTATGATAAGCTAAAATTAAAATGGAGTAGCCTTTGTGCTACTCCGTCTTTTTGCTATAAATTTTTCGGATATTTTTAAAAAACCTCTTTACAAATCCAATATATTTGTGTTATACTATAATAAGTGAATATATGTCTCGGTAGTCTAATGGATAAGATGGCAGATTCCGGTTCTGCTGATACGGGTTCGATTCCTGTCCGGGACACCATTTTTTATGGGTGTATAGTTTTTAAGCGGCAGATACAATTATTTGCCGTTTTTTCTCATTATAATTTATGGAACAGGAGGTTTTATCTTGAAAAAAATCATTTCATATTTAATGCTTATTTCCCTGCTGAGTGTAAACTGTTTTTCTGCGGGAATAGCTGATTTTATATCAGATGACGGGGTTATTACTCCCAATACCGAAAACGTCAGAAAAACCTATATAGTCGAGCTTGAACGGTCTGTATCAAAAGACGGTGTTTCTCTTTTTTCTACAGAAGCTGCTGTTTCCGCCAAAAAGAGCGAAATTGAGTCTGCCCTGCCTGATGCTGAAGGCGGGTTTGTATATACTACTGTTATGCAGGGTTTTTCAATTACTGCAGACATTGGTGATTATGAGAAAATATTAAATACCCCGGGAGTTAAAAATGTTCACGAGGCACAGACCCTTGAAATTATTTATCCTGTAGAAACTTCACAGTCCGGTGGTGGCAGCGGCACTGCTTCTTCCACTTCATACACCGGTGCAGGTGAGGTTGTCGCGATAATTGACAGTGAGTTTAATACAGCTCATGATTATTTTTCTCATCTTCCCTCATCGCCCGCTCTGTCACAGGACGATATTACCACGGTCGCAGGCAATCTGAGTGTTGATATTGATTCTGATTTAGCTTATGTTTCCCCTAAAATACCGTTTGCCTATGATTACGGTGACGGAGATTATGATACCCGATATGATGACCTGTTTCACGGTACTCATGTTGCCGGAATTGTCGCCGGCAAAAACGGCCCTGTATTAAACGGTGCGGCTTTAAACGGTATCGCTCCGGACGCACAGCTTCTTCTGATGAAGGTTTCAAATGCAGACTCCGATATAGATATGGATTCGGCACTCGCCGCAATAGATGATGCTGTAAAGCTTGGTGCATCCGTAATTAATATAAGCTTCGGCACAGCATTCGCATCTGTCTCTACCGATTATCTGCTGAGTCTTGCAATAACCAACGCACGCAGTGCCGGAGTTGCTGTATGTGCGGCTGCCGGGAACGACGGTATTTCATATAACAATTCTCAGGGATCAGTAACTCCCGTTCCCGAAAATATTGATTACGGTCCGATATCAACCCCCGCTTCGTTTGATTCCTCAACCGCAGTTGCTTCCGCCGATACTGTCAGCTCTGTAAAACAGTATATAACTCTATCCGGCGGCAGTCGTATTCAATGCCGTTATGCTTATACCGAAGGCAGAATTGACCTTCTGCCGGCAAATGTGGAATATGTTTACTGCGGTCTTGCAAAAGCTGCTGATTTCACAGGTATTGACGTGACGGGAAAAATCGTCCTTGCCGATAAGGGCAGCGTCGCATATTCCGTAAAAGCCGAGAACGCCGCTGGTGCCGGTGCAATCGGTATAATAATAGCCGGAACAGATAGTGCGGGGTTCGTTACCCCTGAGCTCGCACTTCCGTCAGCAACAGTAAATAAAGCGGGCGGTAATGCTTTAAAATCTGCCGCAAATAAGACTATCGCATCATTTACCACAGAGCAGAGCAGTCTTTCCGCTAATACGATTTCTTACTACAGCAGTAGCGGCACGGCGGAGAATTTAGAGCTTAAACCCGATTTAACTGCTCCCGGCAGATATATATATTCTTCTGACTGCGACGGAGGTTATACGACAAACAGCGGAACATCTATGGCAACACCTAATACTTCCGGTTCTTTTGCCGCAATGTACGAATATTTAAAAAATTCCGATTTTAAATATTCATCCGAAACGAAAGTGACTCTGGCGGAAAATCTAATGATGTCTACTGCCGATGTTATAAGAAAAAACGGCATTCCCATATCTACCAGAAAACAGGGTGCCGGTCTGATAAATCTTCAAAAAGCTACAAATGCAAATGTTATCCTTACCGGTAGTGACGGAAAAAGCAAGCTGAGTCTTAAAGATAAGCTTTCCGATACATTTAAAATAAGCTTTAATGCA
>JAZOTK010000090.1:0-3954 GCA_045657605.1 Clostridia bacterium | reverse complement strand
AGGTATTAAATTCATCTACCGCATCTTCTGTCAGCGAAAAATAATGAGGACAGGTTTCGCAGGTAATCTTTGCACCTCTCGCTTTGGCACGGCGAACTATATCAACCGAACCTTCTGTGCTGACGTGACAGATATGTACCGTAGCACCTGTTTCCTCTGCAAGCAGAGCTTCTCTTGCTACCATAAGATCTTCCGATGAATTGGGGATTCCTTTAAGTCCCAGATAGGTTGCTCGGTATCCTTCGTTCATAACTCCGTCGCCCACAAGACTTTTTTCTTCACAGTGTGACAGCACAAGAGTATCAAATATAGATGCATACATCATCGCTTTACGCATAAGTCCTGCGTTTGCCACAGGTTTACCGTCGTCGGAAATACCTACTACACCGGCTGATTTCAGTTCGCCTATTTCTGCCAGCTCTGCACCTTCAAGTCCTTTTGTTATAGCTCCTACAGGATATACGTTAACGCTACCCTTTTCTGCCGCCTTGGTTTTAATATATGTTACAACAGCTTCGTTGTCAACAACAGGTTTTGTATTCGGCATACATGCCACAGAAGTAAATCCGCCCATAGCAGCACTTCTCGTTCCCGTATATATATCTTCCTTATATTCAAATCCGGGGTCTCTGAGATGGCAATGCATATCCACAAATCCGGGAGCTACAACAAGTCCTGTAGCATCTATCACTTCAAACTCCGATATATCTTCAGCTTTTTCTGTTATTTTGCCGTCACAGACATATATATCCATAACCTTATCTATGCCGTTTACAGGGTCAATTACCCTACCGTTTTTAATCAATATTTTCATGAGATCCACCCTTTCTTCCCAGTATATACAATAATGCCATTCTTACCGCAACGCCGTTTGTAACCTGCTGGTCAATAGCACTACGTTCATGGTCGTAAATAGCACTCGTAATCTCCAGCCCACGGTTTACCGGTCCCGGATGCATTATGATTGCATCAGGTTTTGCACAAGCAAGCTTGTCCTCGTTTACTCCGAAGAATCTTGCATATTCTCTTGCTGTGGGGAATAATCCTTTTTTCTGACGTTCAAGCTGTATTCTGAGGTTAATTATAACATCTGCATCCTTTATCGCTTCCTCAACACTTGTAAATACCTGAACCCCAAGTTTTTCTATATCTTTCGGGAGAAGTGTTGTCGGACCAGCCACACATACCTTCGCTCCCATAGTGGTAAATCCGTAAATATCACTACGTGCAACTCTCGAATGAAGCACGTCACCTATGATTGCCACTTTAAGTCCTTCTATTTTACCTTTTTTCTCACGAACGGTAAACATATCAAGCAACGCCTGTGTGGGATGCTCGTTCATTCCGTCCCCTGCATTTATTACTGATGCCTTTACATGCTTTGCAAGCAGATGAGGTGCGCCCGAACAGCTGTGACGTACTACTATAATATCAGCCGCCATTGAATCCAGCGTTCTTGCGGTATCTATAAGGCTTTCACCTTTTGCTACACTACTTCCCGATGAAGTAATATTAGCAGTATCAGCACTGAGATATTTCCCAGCAAGTTCAAAGGACATTCTCGTTCTCGTGCTGTTTTCGTAGAACAGCGTTATAACGGATTTCCCACGAAGATGCGGAACCTTTTTACTGCTCTGTCCCAGAATATGCTTCATATTTGCCGCATTATCAAGTATATATGTTATTTCCTCTGCTGTTACATCTTTCAGTCCCAGCAGGTCTTTTCTTCCACCTAACATTTTATTTCACTCCTATCACTACATTATCTTCGCCATCAAGTTCAACAACATTCACGCTTATTATCTCATCTCTGGATGTAGGTACATTTTTACCTACATAATCAGCTCTTATCGGAAGTTCTCTGTGACCCCTGTCAATCATTATTGCAAGCTGAATACATTCAGGTCGTCCCAACTCCATAATTTCTTCTATGGCAGCCCTTATGGTTCTTCCCGTAAACAACACATCGTCAACAAGAACTATTCTGCTGTTATCAACCGGAAATTCTATTTCACTTCCGCTGAACATCGGATGCTCATCAAGCATACTGAGGTCATCGCGGTAGAAGGTTATATCAAGAACACCGGTACTTATCTTCTTGCCTTCAATCTCCTCGATTTTACGTGCGATACGCTCCGCCAGAGTAACGCCTCTGCGTTGTATTCCCACCAGATGAAGGTTTTCCGTCCCCTTGTTCCTCTCCACAATCTCAAATGCCATTCTTGTGATTGCTCTTTCCATCGCCGCACCGTCAAGCAGTACATTTTTTAAATTACCCGCCATAGTAAGTCTCCTTTCATATAAAACAAAAACCGCTTATACTGATAAGCGGCAAAAGTGGTTACAATACATATATATCGCAACGGTTTGCAAATCATCTTATCAGCATCCCGTACTAATTTAAAGATAATTCAGCTATGTTACTTCATATATTATATTCTATCACATTTTTTATTTTTTGTCTATACTTTTCTGAAAATTTATTGACCTTTTTAAAAATTTTTTTATTTTTTTCAAAAAAGTCTTTGCATTTTACGATTTTTTTAGTATAATAGTAATAGGAACAAAAACTTACATATCATGGAGGTCTTTATGAAGTTTGAAATTATTTCCGAAAATGTGCTTAAGGTAACACTTAAACTTGATGATATGACAAAATGGAACGTAACCTATGATAATCTTACGCCCACAAATCCCAAATCCAACGAAATGTTCTGGGATATAATACACATGGCGGCAAAAGAAACCGGCATAGCATTTGATAACTGCAAGCTTACGGTTGAAGCAATGCAGAAGGATGCTGACACCTTTGTGATTTTCATTACAAAAAAACAACTCCCCCTTCCCGCCGATGACCGCCGCAGATACCGGTATAAAAAATCCACCAAACAGGCTCAAAACACATCAGTACTTGTTTTTTCATTCGGAGATTTCAATCACCTCTGCAGGTTTGCAAAAAACAATCTCTATTACTGTCTGCTTTTTGAAAACAATAACAGCCTTTATAAACATAATGACAAATATGCTCTTACAGTAAATATACCGCCGGCTCTTAAGGATTATGTAAAGGATTTTTCCACAGCTATCAGCGAATATGCAGACAAATCCGAAAATTCTCTTTTATATTCCTCATATCTCGGTGAACATTGCGAGAAAATGATAGTAGATAACTGTCTTAAAATACTGTATGATAATTTTTAAAACTCAGTACAATTAAAATCCTCTCCATTTTTTCAGATGGAGGGGATTTTAAAACTACATATATAATATGTTATGACAACCTCTCTGCACGTTTTTTATAACCGCTGTTTTACTCCTGTTATTTCGCAATAAAATTTTTTCAAAATTTTTCAAAAAAAGTATTGACAAACCAAAATTTGTATGATATAATGAAATCATATTAACGATAATGATTATCATTATCAGTAAGGAGGCAGGAATATGAGTAAGGTTTTAAGACATTCCAAGCATCGTAACAGCTTGCTTGAGCTTTTACGCAGTGTTAAATCTCATCCTACCGCCGACTGGCTCTATGCAGAGCTGAAAAAAGAAAATCCAAATATCAGTCTGGCAACGGTTTACCGTTATTTAAATCAACTTTATGAAAGCGGAGACATCATCCGGTTCGATGTCGGTGACGGCGCAGAGCATTATGATGCAACGACCTGCGACCACTGTCATTTTATATGTACCGACTGTCGCAAGGTAATCGACATTGACGTCCCCTCTTCGGTTTTTTTAAATGACGAAGCTGAAAACCTCAATGATGTTCTGGTACAAAACGCCAGCCTCACTTTTCACGGGCTGTGCTCGGAATGTAAATAAAAAATAAAATTTATATTAAAGGAGAGTATTTATTATGAAAAAATTTGTATGTTCTGTTTGCGGTTATGTTCACGAAGGAGATTCGGCTCCCGAAAAATGTCCTGTATGTAAGGTACCCGCTGAAAAGTT
>JAZOTK010000089.1:0-7279 GCA_045657605.1 Clostridia bacterium | reverse complement strand
GTCCTTGTAGGACACTCTTTTGGCGGCAGACTTTCAATAATTCTTGCGGCGAAAAAACAGGCAGATGTCAGAAAACTTATACTTACAGACAGCGCAGGGGTGAAACCAAGGCATGGAGCTGATTATTATATAAAGGTATACTCCTATAAGCTGATGAAAAAGGTAGCAGGAATTATAGGACTTGTTTCAAAGAAAACCGAAGATAAGATTAAAAGTATGTTCGGATCAGCGGATTACAAAAATGCAAATCCTGTAATGAGACAGATAATGGTACGAGTGGTAAATGAGGATTTGCAGTATCTTATGCCGGACATTTCCGTTCCAACGTTGCTTATGTGGGGAGAAAAAGATGATGCAACTCCGGTGAGTGACGGTAAAATAATGGAAAAGCTTATTCCCGATGCAGGACTGGTAGTCCTCAGCGGAGCCGGTCATTTTTCTTATCTTGACCGTCCGGGGGATTTTGCAGTAATTACAAACAAATTCCTGGAAAATGACAGAACCTGACGGCGAAAGGACTGATTATGAAATGATTTTAATTCGGATAATACTTATAATTTCCTGCCTGCTTCCTGTGGTGGTAAAACTGAAAACAGGTTTTCATATGCTTCAGCAGGAATATTATCTCAATAAAGAATATTTGCATTGGGCGAAAAAGAATATTCGGAAAAATATTAGTTTGTGGGATATCTTTGCTCCGATAGCTGCAGTTGTTGTGGGAGTAGTCTGGGGATATATAGTTTGGACGATTATAAATCTGATAGCGGTTTTAGTAAAGATTAAAACCGCACCTAAAGCAAAAAAACCGCTTGTATTTACTGCAAGAGTAAAAAGAATGACAGCGACAGCGGCTGTGATTTCGGCAGTACTTGCGACAGGGCTTTATATATTACTGACCGTAAACTTTGTGTATGCGGCGATAGCGGTAGCGGTATTTAATATAATAGCATTCCTTTTTGCACCGCTTGTTAATATTATTAACCGCCCCGTTGAGCTGGCGGTAAACAGATGGTATTATAACGATGCAAAAAAGACGGTAAGCTCTATGAATAATCTCAAAATTATCGGGGTTACCGGAAGCTACGGTAAAACCAGCGTAAAATTTGTGCTGAGTAAAATGTTATCGGAAAAATATCATACGCTTATGACTCCCGAGAGTTATAATACAACAATGGGTGTTATAAGAGTTATAAGAAGCTCGCTGACCCCGGCGCACGAAGTGTTCGTGTGTGAGATGGGAGCTAGATATACCGGCGAAATAAAAGAAATATGTGATTTGGTAAATCCGGACTACGGAATTATTACCGCTGTAGGACCACAGCATCTGGAAACTTTCGGCAGTATTGAAAATATAGTAAAGACAAAATACGAGCTGGAAGATGCAGTCGCAGATAAAGCTAATATGGTAATAAATGCAGTATCCGAGGTAGGGAAGGACAGAATACCGGAAAATGCACTCACTTACAGCTTTTCAAAAGAAGAAGGCGGCAAATTTTACGCTGAAAATGTAAGCTACGGACCGGCAGGTGCATCATTTACACTTTGCGGCGAAGGAATAGAGCCTTTTGAAATACAAACCAGACTTTTAGGAAAGCTGAATATTTTAAATGTAATCGGTGCGGCGGCAATGGCATTGAAACTGGGGGTATCACCTCAGCAGATATCCTATGCGGCAAGACGGCTCCAGCCCGTTCCTCATAGACTCGAAATGAAAAAACAGGGCGGCATTACAATAATAGATGATGCGTTCAATTCAAATGTGGAAGGCTCAAAAGCGGCGGTAGAGGTTTTGGGAAGCTTCCCGGAAGGCGGCAGAATGCTTATAACGCCCGGAATGGTAGAGCTTGGTGATAAAGAGTTTGAATACAACTGTGAATTTGGCAGAAAAGCCGCAGAAAACAGTGATTTTATAATTTTAGTTGGCGAAGACAGAGCAGTGCCCATAAAACAGGGAATTACAGAAGCGGGATTTGATGAAACCCGACTTTACATTGCAAAAGACTTAAATGACGCATTGGCAAAAATGCATGAAACAGTACAGCCCGGATGGACAGTACTGCTGGAAAATGATTTGCCGGATTTATATCTTTAAAAAATAATCGGAAAGGAAGCATAAACTATGAAAATGAATCTTGCTGTGGTATTCGGCGGCAGAACAGTAGAACACGAGGTGTCGGTAATTTCCGCAAGCCAGGCTATGGCGGCGGCTGATAAAGAAAAATACAATATTATACCTATATATATAACAAAGAAAGGCGATTTTTACACAAGCCCCGAAATGCTGAGTGTGGATAGCTTTAAGGATATAAACGCTTTGCTGAAAAAAAGCAGTCGTATAATTCTTGTGAATGACGATAATAAGATAAAAATAATAAAATATCCTAAACCAATGTTCGGTGGTGAGTTGGGCACAGTCGATGTTGTGCTGCCCGTAATTCACGGAACAAACTGTGAAGATGGTTCCCTGCAGGGATATTTTGAAACTATTGGCGTTCCGTATGCGGGTTGTAACGTGCTCTCATCTGCGGTAGGTATGGATAAAATAATGATGAAAATGTTACTCAAAGCGCATGGCGTGCCTGTTTTGGACTGCGAATATTTTTATGCAAGAGAATGGTTTGAAGATAAAGAGACAATAACGCAGAGATGCGAAAAGCTCGGATATCCCCTGATAGTAAAACCGGCAGACTTAGGCTCCAGCGTAGGCATTAAAAAAGCCGCAGATAAAGATGAACTTGAAGAAGCGGTGATGAATGCGGCGGCGTATGCAGAAAAAATACTTGTAGAACACGCGATTGAAAATTTAAGAGAAATCAACTGTTCTGCCATGGGTGACAGCGAAAAAATATCAACCTCGGTGTGCGAAGAACCTTTCAGCCATGATGAAATTCTTTCTTACGAAGAAAAGTATATGGGCGGAGGAAAAGGTCAGGGCTCAAAAGGAATGGCAGGGCTTTCAAGAAAAGTTCCGGCAGATATAGATAAGGAAACGGAAGAAAAAATAAGAAAATATGTGGCAGATACATTTAAAATTCTTTGCTGTGCCGGCGTGGCAAGGGTAGATTGCATGATAGACTGCGATACAAACGAAATATATGTAAACGAAATAAATGCAATTCCGGGTTCGCTGGCGTTTTATCTGTGGGAAGCGGCAGGAGTGAAATTCAGCGATCTTATAGATGAGCTTGTAAGGATTGCACTTAAAAGAAAAAGAGAACGTGATAATCTGACGTTTTCGTTTGATACAAACCTGCTTCAGCTGCATGGGGGAAGCAAAGGAGCAAAAGGTGGAAAGATATAATAGGTAGCTACAGAGAGATGTAAGCTTTTCTGTTTTGCAATATTTCTGACAGAAAATACAAAAAAATGTAAATTTTTTAATTTTGTAACGGAATTGTAATTGACAAAATAAAAGTTATCTGTTATAATTAAATAGTATGTTAAGATTGTGCCGCAGTTGGTATTTGTAATCGGCGGCAAAAGAAATTGAAAAAGAATGTGAAATTATGTGGAATATCACATAAAGATTACAAAAAACCTGCTTAATATGCGTATTATTGCAGTTTTGTAACAAAAAAACACATATTTTTTACAATTTCATTACATCTGTTAAAAACTCTTGACAGGTGCGACGCGCAAGTGGTATAATGTGCTTAAAGGTACAGACCAAATGTGTACCGCGCCTTAAAGGGTGAAAAAATTATATTTTTATAAGGAGGAGTTCATAATGAAGAACTTATCAAAAGTTATGGCAGTAGTTCTTGCGTTCCTTATGACTATATCTTCTGTAAGCTTTGCAGCTTTCACAGATGTAGCAGAAAATGCAAGCTACGGTGAGGCAGTGTCCGTTCTCAACGCGTTGGGAATCCTCAAAGGTGACACAGATGGTGCTTTCAGACCTGATGACACAATCAAAAGATCTGAATTCGCAGCAGTTGTTTGCCGTCTTCTCGGTCTTGGAGAAGCAGGCGAAGGTGCAAAAGGTCAGGTAGTATTTACTGACGTATCTGGTGAACACTGGGCATCAGGTTACATTGCACTTGCATCACAGCAGGGTATTGTTAACGGTAAAGGTAACGGTATCTTTGATCCCGATGCTGACGTTAAATATGAAGAAGCTGTAAAAATGATCGTTGCAGCTTTAGGTTACACACCTATGGCTGATACAAACGGCGGATATCCCGGCGGTTACCAGATCGTTGCTGCACAGAAAGGTATTCTTGCAGGCGTTAAAGGTATCCAGGGTAGCGCTGCATCTCGTTCACTCGTAGCTCAGATGTGCTACAATGCACTTGAAGTACCTCTGATGGTTCAGGACGGTTTCGGAACAGAAATCTCCTTCGGCTACGGCAACGAATTACTCTTAAACAAACTTGGTATCACAAAAATCGAAGGTACTGTTTTCGCAACAAGTGCTTCTGATGACAGAATTGACGAAGATGAAGTAAATGTTAGATATGACAGACAGGTAACTGCTTTCAGAGGTCAGCCTACTGCTTCTCGTCAGGACGTTTACAAAGCTTGGGATAACGCTATTAACTGCAATCCTTCACTTTCTGACGTAATCACAATTTCTGGTACAGACGCTTTCGCAACAATCTATGTTGACGAAAAAGAAGGTCTTGCTGATGAAGTTAAAGATCTCCTCGACCTTAAAGTTGTAATGTACGTTCTTGATGCTGATACAGAGGATGCAACACTTGTTGCTATCGCTCCTAAAGGCACAAACAACGATATCGTTGAATTCAAAACAGAAGACATCAACGACAGAAAAACAGCTATCGCTGAAGACGACGGCGTGGTTACAGGTGAAGTTGGAGTTGGAATGGATACTGACGAAACATTTGATGTTGCTATAGACAAAATCTACATCAACGGCAGAACAAAAGTTGCTTATGATGATATCGATGGCGTAGATGTTGGTTCTGACACAGCAGCCAATGCTGAAGCTATTCTTAACTACTACCTCGACAGCAGCGTTGCAGCAGATGTTAAACTTCTGAACAACGATGCAAGAAGCGACGAATACAACATTATCTACATCACAGCTTACAAAGACTATGTTGTAGACAAAATCAGCGCTAAAAACTATTCTATTACATCTAAAGACAGCAAGAAAGTTATCTTTGACGAAGAAAACAAAGATTACAGATTTGAAATCGTTAAAGACGGCGAAAAAGTTTCATTTGCTGACATTCAGGTAAATGACGTTATCAGCCTTGCAGGTGCTTTTGATGCAACAGCTACAAAAGAATTTGCTTACGGTACAGCAACAATCACATCTCAGCAGGTTTCCGGTAAGGTTAAATCTTACAGCGCTGTTGAAGGAACAATCACAGTTGGCGACGAAACCTATAGCTATGATGCTAGCAAAATTGCTTTAGGCACAGACATTAGACTCGGTGACGAAGTAACAATGTACCTCAACGCTCGTAACGTTCTCGTTGGCGTTGACAAAACACAGTCCAAAGGTAACCTCAAGTATGGTTTCGCTACAGTTATCGTTGAAACAACAGACGTTACAGATGTAATAAAAATCAGACTTATGGATACTGAAGGCACATGGAAAACAATAGAATTTGCTTCTAAAGTTTCTATAGACGGTGCAACAGCAGAAAACACAGCTAACGTTGCTGACTGGGCAACAGAAGTTGGCACATTAGGCGACGGTGCAACTGCAAGCTCTACAACAGGTAATGTAACACTTGTAAATAAAGTTGTTGGTTACGAAGTAAACGGCGACGGCAAAATCAGCAAAATTTACTTTACACCTGCAGCAAACGATCCTGATGAGATCTATTCTGCAAAAGCTCTTACAGCTCCTGAGTACAGAGAAGCAACAGAAGATTTCGGTAGCGTTCTTGTAAACGATGCTACAGTTATCTTCAGCGTACCTGCATTCCTGACAACAAGAATTGCTGAAGAAGACGTAAGTGTTGCTAAGATCGACGCTCTCGTTGACCGTGACATATATGAAGATGCTACAGCTATCAACGTTGACGAAGATGGCTATGCAGCAGTTATCGCTGGTACAAACCTCGTAGGTGCTATTAATAAGGCTGGTAACTTCTTCACAATCGCTTCTATGACATTAACAACAAACGATGAAGGCGAAGAAGGTACACTTGTTAAAGGTATCAAAGCTGGCGAAGAAGAAACACTCTTCATCAACCATGCTGAAACAGCATTAAAGAATGCTAAATTTGCTTCCGGTAACGGATTCATCGACGATGCTACAACAATTTCTTCTGTTAACGAACTCGGTAAGGGTGACGTAATCCTTTACAGCAAAGCTGCAAATGGCGATGCTAAGGTTATCATAAGAGTTATGGATGCATCTCGTTATATAGCTACAGAAGCTCTTACAAACAACCGTTCTACTATTGATGTTGTATCCTTTACAGCAGGTGGCGAAAGCTACGACTACGTTGTAGGTTTTGTAACAGACCTCTCCAGCAAACGTATAGCTCTTGCTAAATCAATAGCTGACAATGCTAACGAAGTAGTATTCTCTATCAAATCTGACGCTACAATGGCTTACTACGATGCATTCTATGCAACAGGCAGAACAACTGGTATAGTTGGCGTTGCTGACGCTGGTGACATCGATGCAGCATACTATGACACAAGCGAAGGTGGAACAGATGAAGCTGGCGACATCGTATTTGCACGTGTTGACGGTTCTACAATCGTAGACGCTGTTATCATTAAACAGTTCGCTGAATAATTAACAATAAGTTAATAAACTTAAAAGCGAGGAGCTTCGGCTCTTCGCTTTTTTTATGTATATACGCATTTGAAGGATATTTCCTTTTAATTCCGGCAAAGGCTGTGCGCGCCTGCAATAAAAAAAGAGCAATCTTCCGAAGAAGATTGCTCTGATAAGTAAAAAGATAATTGTAGTTGCTTGTTTGAAGGGAAACGATAGATAAAAGAACTTGTAGGTTAAAAAACTAATATTCAACATCTGTCAAAAACAATCCTTTGGCTTCGGCAACAAGATTAATTCTGCTGCGGTCAAGGGATTCTATTATTTCGGGGACGGCGGATGCATCTACTCTGCCGAGGCCTATTTCGATCATCAGCCCTGTGATCCTTCGTACCATATTATGAAGGAATCCACTACCGCATATTGTGATTTCTATAATATCCCCTTTTTTATCAATGTCAAGACGGTATACTGTACGTACCTTTGATTTTTTCTTAGCCTTAGCGTTTGTAAAAGCCGTAAAATCATGTGTTCCGACAAAAAATTCTCCGGCAGTTTTCATTGCATCAA
>JAZOTK010000088.1:0-2586 GCA_045657605.1 Clostridia bacterium | reverse complement strand
ACTACATGGGATGCATAACTTCGTGTAGCTGAATCAAAGATTCAGACACTCACTTAAGCTCCCTCTACAACAAGTTGCATAAGTTCGGTTACCCAAATTGAAAATTTGGAACCTCACTTAGCTGCGAAACGCCAATCTGTGCAATTTTTATTTATTCCACGAGGATATGCAAAAAATCACCCATAGGGGAACAAAAACGAAAAGATGATAACTATGACAGTTTTTCTTATAATTCTAACTCTGCTTATCCTGATGCTGATACTTAAAATCAGCGTAGAGATATATGCAGAATTGGAGAATTTTAAAACCGAATATAAAATAAAAATTAAATTTTTGGGATTTTTTACTGTAAATCTGCCAAAACTAAAGAAACAGCAGAAACAGCAGACTGAGGGAAAAAAGAAAAAACCGGAGTTTAATGAAATAAAAAAGGAAGCGGACAAGCTTCTGCAGCTGGTACGGCGGATTGTGAAAATCCTCCGTGGCAGTCTTAATATAACAAAGCTTGATACAAAAATAGTACCGGCACTTGGCGACCCAATGATAAACGGTATGCTCACCGGGATTTTATCAGCGGTGGTAGCGGAGATTTACGCCGTTATAGCAGCAGGGTTTAAAACAAAAAACCCCACCTTTGCGGTAACACCCGATTTTGAAAGCGAAAAAGGCATAACAGCACAGGTCAGCGCAAAATTAACCTTGCGACCGATTGCGGTGCTGAAATGCTTAATATTTAATAAATAGAGAGGGAGAAGATTTATGAATAACATAACAGATATGATAAAAAATGCGATGGACTCTATAAAAGGTATGATAGACTCGAGCACAGTAGTAGGCGAAGCTATCACCACACCGGACGGCAGTATGATAATACCGGTGACACAGGTAACCTGCGGATTTGGTGCAGGAGGTAGCGAAATTCCCGCACAGAAAGAAGGCGACCTGCCTTTCGGCGGCGGAAGCGGCGGCGGTATCAAAGTAAAACCTGTAGCGTTTTTAGTAATCTCAAAAGACAGAATAAGAATCCTGCCCGTAGAAACCACAAGCGGACCGGTAGATAAAATCCTCGACCTCGTACCCGATATGGTAGATAAGGTGAACAGAATCGTCACAGAACATAAGAAAGTGGATTAAGAAAAGTCTGTGGCTTTTGAAATGGATAAAATTCACCCATCTTGACGCTTCTCACTCGGGGCGGTGCAACAGCACTACATGGGATGCATAACTTCGTGTAGCTGAATCAAAGATTCAGACACTCACTTAAGCTCCCTCTACAACAAGTTGCATAAGTTCGGTTACCCAAATTAAAAATTTGGAACCTCACTTACCTGCGAAACGCCAATCTGTGCAATTTTTCGCCATTTCACATAGAAATTTAAAAAAAGCACACCCCTAAGCCTTCCCCTTGAGGGGAAGGTGGGTTGCGTAGCAACTCGGATGAGGTGTTCCGCAATTCCGACAGCGACTATGCATTTTCTAAAAAACCGATGCATAAAATATTACTATAAATTTTACTTGAAAGGTATGACTCCGTTGCATAAAAAATTTCTTATTTCTTTTATGATACTGATGATGACTGCGGTAAACATATCCGCACTTGAGCTTTACGCACGCTCTGCCATTGTGATAGACAGCATATCGGGACAGGTGCTTGAAGGGAAAAATTATAATCAGAAACTTGGTATGGCAAGCACTACCAAAATTATGACGGGTATTCTTGCTATCGAAAAAGGCAATATGGACGAAATTGTCACCATCGGCAAAAACCCTCCGCTTACAGAAGGGTCGAGCATATATCTTAAAGAAGGCGAGCGGGTCAGCGTAGAAACGTTGATTTACGGTCTGCTGCTGCGTTCGGGTAACGATGCGGCGGTAGCACTTGCGGAATATATTTCGGGCAGTGAAGCGGAATTTGTAAAGCTTATGAACGAAAAAGCCGCCGAGCTGGGACTTGCAAATACAAGATTTGCAAACCCTCACGGACTTTATGCCGAAAACCATTATACAACAGCATACGAGCTTGCAATGCTGGCGAGATATGCTATGCAAAACGAAACCTTTGCAAAAATCGTAAGTTCGGATAAATACAGAGAAACCCCTCCCGAAGAGAGGGAGATGCATTATATAAATAACGCCAATAAGCTGATTTCGATGTACGAAGAAGCAGACGGCATAAAACCCGGATATACCCCCGAAACCGGCAGAACGCTGGTAGGCTCAGCAACGAAAAACGGCTGGCGTATAATTACGGTAACACTTGACTGTGCCGATGACTGGGTTGAACATAAACGAATGTTTGATTACGTCTTTGATAATTACGAGCTGCGTAAAATCGCCGAAAAAGGCGACAGCGTCAGCACCGTAAGGGTAAAAGGCGGAGTATATAATGAAACAGGAGCGGTACTGGACGGCGAGGTCTGCGTACCCGTTAAAAAGAATTATAACGGGAACATTACGATAAATATGGAAGAAACCGTTGTTCAGGCGCCCATAACCGAAGGACAGCAAATAGGCGAAGCCGTAATAAAAGCCGAAGGCTCAAAAGAATTTACCGTCCCCGTAATAGCAAACACCACCGTAGAGAAA
>JAZOTK010000087.1:0-5041 GCA_045657605.1 Clostridia bacterium | reverse complement strand
GCGAAAAAACTGACATAGCGTACCGCCGCTGAAAAGGATTCGGTTTTGTGAGGATTCTGTAAGTATAGGTTTTTGATTTTGCCGAAAATCTGGCGTGAAAATCAGAAGAAACGGCAGTAAGGGAAACAACGGAAATATCTTTGGGCAAATAGCGGGTCATATATTCGGCGAGCAAACAGCAATCTATTTCATGAGGCACAGAAAAGCTTGCGGTTTGTCTGAGGGCGTGAACGCCGGCGTCGGTTCTGCCGGAACCGATAATTTCGGTCGGTTTTCCTAAAAAAGAGGAAATTACGTGTTCAAGTTTACCCTGCACTGTAGAGGTGTTTTCGTCAAGCCTCTGCCAGCCCTTGTATTTTGTGCCGTCATAGGCGACGATGAGTTTATAAGTCACTTAAAATTTCTCCGTTCTATATTCGTATAAATTTAGGGGTTCTCTTATCAAAAGAAGCTATGTATTTAAATCCTGCCTCGCGGGCTATATAAAAGCCGTAACTGACTTTTCTGCCCACATCGTTAAGCTTGTGCGCGTCAGACCCTACGGTTATAATTTCGCCGCCCAATTCCTTGTATCTCTTTATTATGGGGAAAGAGGGCAGGGTATCGTTTATGTGCTGACGTTTGCCTGAGCAGTTTATTTCAATGCCCTTGCCATTTTGTATTGCGGCGCGGAGGATATCATCAATATATGCCATATAAAGCCGATAATTAAATTTAATTCCGTAAAGTGCGGCATAGCGTTTGGGATAGTCAAGATGTCCAAGACAGTCATAAAGGCCTTGCTTTGCAGAGCCAAGCAACAGCTGAAAATATTCTTCGAAAAAAGCAGGACTGTTTTGCGGGGTATATTCTGTCAGAGCGAGGTCAATGTCTCCTTTTATATTATGCATAGACCCTATTACATAATCGTATTCGTTTTCAAGAATACGACTGACAGAATCCGGATACATTTCTGCCTGACCGGCTTCCAGGCCGAGAAGGATTTTTAGTTTTCCCTCATACTTTTGCCGGCAGTCTTCAATATCTTTCCGTATTTCAGCGTAGTTATAGATTTTTAAGCAGTTTTCGTCAGCTGCCGAAGGGTCAAAATGGTCGGTAATCGCAATTTCAGAAAGACCTTTCTTTACAGCAATATCGCAGATGGCATCAATGCTCTGACGGCCGTCAAATGAATGTCTGCTGTGAATATGATAATCAAGTAAATGCATGATTCAACGCCTACCTAACTTGTCTATTATAAATTTTACTGTACTTTCAATATCAAAGTTTCCGCAATCAGCAGTAATATCGGCATATTTTTCATATAGGAAACGGCGATGAGAAAAAATGTCATCAATTGTACCCTCGCCAATTATGCCGCGTGTGGAAAAATTATTTATACGTCGTTTAAGCTCGTCGGCGGGCACGGAAAGATATACAGTGCTGCCACCACTTTTAAGATGCGCCATAGCTTTTTCGCTGTATACGGCGCTGCCGCCGGTGGCAATAACAGTATTTTGGCAGGTCAGAGTAAGAATGTTTTTTTCTTCACACTGTTTAAAATATTCTATGCCGTTATTATTTATTATATCCTGTAAAAGCATATTTTCGTTTTTCTGTATAATAAGGTCCGTATCACAGAACTCCATACCCAGGGCTTTGGCGAGAATAACTCCTACCGTGCTTTTTCCGGCACCGGGCATACCGATAAGAATGATATTTTTCATAATATTAAGGTACAATCCTTTCAAGTTTATATCCCTGAGAAATCAAATAATCAAGAACCTGCGGCAGACTTTCGGCTGTAATGGTTTTGGCTGCTGTATCGTGCATCAGTATGATTACATCACCTGCATCGGCACAGCTTGTTTTAATTTCCTCAAGCCCGCGTTCGGCAGTAAAAGGCTTGCCATCAGCATCAGAGTTTAAAGCGTTCCAATCGACATATTTATAGTTGGTTGTGGCAATTGTCTTACGGAAGGGTTCGCGTTTTTCTCCGAAAGAACCACCCGGAAAACGGAACAGCGGCAGGACATTCTCGTGACCGATAATATCTCCTATAAGAGCTTCATTTTTCTTGATTTCATCAAGAAACTGCTCGGGAGTACCATAAACAGAATCATATTCGTGACTGTAACTGTGATTTCCGATACTATGACCGCCGTCATAAATCTTTTTAACCAGCTCCGGATATTTTTCAACTGCCGTACCCACAACGAAAAAAGTGGCTTTAGCATTATATTTTTCCAAAGCACTTAAAATAAGCTCGGTGTTAGGGGAAGGCCCATCATCAAAAGTGAGATATGCTGTTTTTTCTGTCGCATCAGCATTATTCACTATAAGCACTCTGGTAAGGTCAGCGGGATTTTCCGGAGAACTCTTTGACGGGTCTGTTGGGGAAGGGGTAGTAACCGGAACGGGTGTCGGCGTAGCAGTGGCTGTCGGTGAAGAAGTGACAGCTGCTACGGCACTCTCTGTCTCAGGAGTAGCCGAAGGAGAGGCAGAGGCGATGGGGGTGTTGTCCGCTGTTATATCAGAGTTTGTCTCTGTGTTTTTCGAGTAAAATATAAAAGCTGTAGCAAGTATACATATAAGAATAATTGCTAAAGGTATTATTTTTAAAAATTTATTTTTGCCGCTTTTTCTTCTTTTTTGAGAAAAGCGGAGTTTTTGTACGGTTTTTGGCATTTGCAAGAGTCCTTTCGATTGTTTATACATATAGTATATCATATATTTCCTCAAAAAGCTATATATTTTTACAAAATAAATTATTAAATTTATGTTTCAGACAAAAAAGGAGACTTTTGCGAGTTCGTCTTTTAGGCATGTTACAATTTAAGAATATACAAAAACGGGAGATATAATTTGTGCATAAAAACAACTATATATATTAAAAAAAACATTGACAATTACTATATATTGTGGTATAATATAAATATAGTGAAAAATACGGCAACATATTTGTTGCTATGCAGTAAAAGGAGCTGATTGCAATGGTCAATAAGCTGGAGATAATAAAGAAAGATCTTGAATCAATAACAGGGAGCAGAGTAAAGGTAACAACAAAAGAAGGCAGGAAAAAGCTTTCTATTCGTCGCGGCGTAATAGAAAAGACATATCCCAGTGTTTTTGTTGTTAAGTTTGATACGGTGTATGACGATGTTGAAATCGGCAGATGTTCGTATAGCTATACAGATGTGCTGACACATAATATTGAGCTCACAGTATTTAAAAATACAACTGCATAACTCTTTGTTGTGTTACAGAATATAAATATGAATCCGTTACATCAGTAATACTATGTGCGGATTTTTTTATTAATACCGCAAGGGCGGAGAATGGAGCATTTTTATGGTATCAAAAGTATATTCGGGTGGTATAATCGGAATAGACGGTTATATTGTCGATGTGGAATGCAGTATAAATTCGGGGCTTGCCACCTTTGATACGGTGGGACTTCCCGATGCGGCGGTTAAAGAATCACGTGAAAGAGTTATTTCTGCTGTGGAAAGCATCGGATTTGATTTTCCGTTAGGGAAAATAACAGTAAACCTTGCTCCGAGTAATATAAAAAAAGAAGGTTCGGGGTTTGATTTGCCGATTGCGCTGGCGGTACTTATATCCGGCAGGAAGGTAAAATTACCCGACATATCGGAATATATATTTATAGGCGAACTGTCGCTTACCGGGAAACTGCGTCCCGTAAACGGTGTGCTTCCTATGGTGATAAGTGCATGGAAAAACGGATTTAAAAAGGTCATTGTTGCAAAAGAAAATGCACAGGAAGCATCTGTTGTAAAGGATATAGAGGTGTACGGTGCCGAAGGACTGAGGGAGGTTCTTGCCCATTTATCGGGTGACTGTCCTATAGGAAGAACAATGCCCGACGGAAGAATACTTGAGCCGGACAGAATAAATTATAAATATGATTTTGCAGATGTCCGCGGACAGGAAAATGTAAAAAGAGGGCTTGAAATAGCGGCGGCAGGGGGACATAACTGTCTTATGATAGGAACGCCGGGGTCAGGAAAAACAATGTTGGCACAGAGACTGCCGTCAATTCTTCCGGACCTTACTTTTGAGGAAGCCCTTGAAATAACAAAAATACATTCTATATCAGGAACGCTTCCTCAGGAGATGCCTTTTATGAACATGCGACCGTTCCGATCGCCACATCATACGGTTTCTACCGCAAGCATAACCGGTGGAGGACGTATTCCCAAACCCGGAGAGGTAAGTCTTGCTCATAACGGGGTACTGTTTCTGGACGAGCTGCCGGAATTCGGTAAGACAGCACTTGAGGTGCTTCGTCAGCCACTTGAGGATAAGCAGGTTTCGATTTCGCGTGTGTCGGCAAGCGTTACATACCCGTGTAATTTTATGCTGGTTGCTGCCATGAACCCGTGTCCCTGCGGATATTTCGGTGATAAAACTCATCAGTGCACCTGTTCTACAGCACAGATACACCGGTATCTCGGTAAAATAAGCGGACCGCTTATCGACAGAATAGATTTGCATATTCAGGTTGCGCCCGTTGAATATTCACAACTTACCGATGAAAGAAGAGAGGAAAGTTCTGCAAAAATACGGGAAAGGGTAAACAGAGCAAGGAAAATGCAACTTGAGCGATATAAGAATATAGGAATTTTCAATAATGCTAACCTGGATTCTCAGAACTTAAACGAGTTCTGTCACCTCGGCGATACCGAGAAAGCCATGCTTGAGCTGGCATTCAACCGTTTGGGACTTTCTGCCCGGGCTTACGGTAGAATAATTAAGGTAGCAAGAACTATAGCAGACCTGGCGGGTGAAGAAAATATAAACGTAAATCACATTGCAGAAGCGGTACAGTACCGTTCACTTGACAGAAAATATTTAGGTGGATAAAAGTAAAAAACCGGATAAAGTTAATTTATCCGGTTTTTTTGTATATACTCCGAATTTTGCGGCAATAATCTCATTACAGAAAAAATAGTGAGGTTATATTTATGAAAAAAATATTAATATGCTTTATTATACTTATTTTGACCGGAATGTCGGGAGAAGCGCCGCAGACTCAGCA
>JAZOTK010000086.1:0-7765 GCA_045657605.1 Clostridia bacterium | reverse complement strand
AAGAAAATTGATAATAAATATATAAATATTAAAATAAGGGAGGAATAAAAAATGAATAAGAAATTTATGACAATGATTATAACTGCGGCTCTTGCAGTCGCTATGCTCAGCGGATGCGGATGCCGCAGGAAAGATGCAGGTCAGCTTGCAAGTCCCTCCCCTACTGCTGCAGCTATCCCTGAAGCTACAACTCCGGCAGATGCTTCCACAGTTACCCCTGCGGAAGATGAAATGTTCGCAGTTGATGCACCAATATCAAACGAAGCTGCAATCACCGAAATGCAGAAAGTTGCGAAAAATCTTATGGGAGAATCAACAATAGTACTGCCTTCAAATGACGGAAAAGCTACACAAGTCGATATAAACGGCGAAAAAAGAATCTGTTATATGTTCGGTGCGGCAACGCTTGATTTAAACAGTGAGAATCCCACAAGTACAGATGTTAAGAATTTTTATTTTGATGCTTCAACCGGAGAAATATTTGAAATTACGATGTATGACACCATTATAAAAATAAAGTAGGAGGAAATCCGCAATGAATTCTGATAAATATTCAAAGAAAAACAGAAGAAATAATTTTTTAACCGCCGGAGCGATTCTGCTTGGCGTGGCGGCTGTAGGTGCAGGTACATATTTTGCAGTAAAAGCAAAACTTAAAAAAGATGATGAAGATGAAATTTTAAGACTTTCCTATACAGCGCCTGAGGAAAAAGAAGAAATTCCGGGCATAAGCTTTGAAGAAGCTTATAACATCGCACTTGAAATTGCAAAAAAACAATTTGGTGAAAATGCTTTTATCGTACCGGCTTCGGAAAAAAGCGCCCTTGAGGTTAAGATAAACGGCGAAAAACGCAAATGTTATATGTTCGGTGCAGATAAAGCTGATTTAACAGACGGCGCAATGCAGGGTCTGTATCACGTTGATGCTAAGACCGGCGAGGTCTATGATAACGGTCAGGGGCTTATGACAAAAATAAGCTAAGCCCATACATAAATATCACCTTTAAGGTGATATTTATGCTATTTATGGCAAAAAAAGATGAATACTGCAAGAATAATTATATAAAATGCATATTGCATATTTATTCAAAATAGTGTATAATTATTCAAAAGGATATTTTTTTGGAGATGATCATATGTTAGATAAAATAATAAATACTACCGACAAGTATTATATGAATACTTTCGGAAGCCGAACTCCTGTATGTTTTACTCACGGTAGCGGTATAAAACTTTATGATACCGATGGCAATGCATATAACGACTTTTTTGCAGGGATAGCTGTTACTGCATTGGGGCATGCACATCCCGAGTTTACAAAAGGACTGCAGGAGCAGGCAGGAAAACTCCTTCACACATCAAGCCTTTATTATATTGAAAGTCAAGCAGAGCTGGCAAAGCATATTTCGGAAAACACTTGTGCCGACAGAGTCTTTTTATGTAACTCAGGTGCAGAAGCCAACGAAGGTGCAATAAAGCTTGCAAAAATGTATTTTTATAAAAAAGGCGAAGACAGAACTGAAATAATTACTCTGGTAAATTCTTTCCACGGACGTACAGTAACTACGGTTGCGGCAACCGGTCAGGAAAAATATCAAAAACCCTACCGTCCGCTTACTCCGGGATTTTCTCACGCGGTAATCAATGATTATGAAATGCTTGAGAATATGGTTACGGAAAAAACAGCCGCAATAATGCTTGAATTTATTCAGGGCGAAGGCGGTGTACATCCCGTAGATTCCGAATATATTAAAAAGGTTCGCAGACTGTGCGATGAAAAAGGAATACTTCTCATTGCCGACGAAGTGCAAACAGGTATGGGCAGAACAGGAAAGCTGTTCGCCTATGAAAACTTTGGTGTTGAGCCTGATATATTTACATCTGCAAAGGCTCTTGGTAACGGTATTCCCATAGGTGCGGTATGTGCTAAAGAGGAAGTTGCATCAGCCTTTTCTCCGGGCGATCACGGCTCCACATTCGGCGGAAATCCTTTTGCATCAAAGGCAGGCTGTCTGGTTTTTGAAATTATGAAAAAAGAAAAGCTGACAGAAAATGCGGCTGATATGGGAAAATATTTCAGAGAAAAGCTGTCAGAACTTAAAGGTTTCGGAATAAAAGAAATAAGAGGCATGGGTCTTTTAATAGGTGTTGAAATTCCGGAAGCCGGCGAAATTGTGAAAAAAATGTTTGAAAAGAAATATCTGATAGGTACAGCCGGGGCAAGCGTACTGAGGATTCTGCCTCCGCTTACAGTTACCAAAAATGATATAGATGGATTTATTACGGCACTGAGCGAAGTGCTTAAAGAAAGGAATGCTTAAAATGACAGATTTACTTAGTCTTAAAGATTTAACATCAGCAGAAATAAACGAAATACTCGAACTGGCACATCAGCTTAAGGCTGATAATAAAGCTGGCAGAGAGCATCATCTCCTTAAAGGAAAAACTTTAGGTATGATATTTGCGAAATCCTCTACCAGAACGAGAGTTTCCTTTGAAGTAGGTATGTATCAGCTGGGCGGTCACGCATTATTCTTAAGTTCAAACGATATACAGCTCGGTCGTGGTGAATGTATTCATGATACAGCCAAGGTTCTTTCAAGATTCATTGACGGAATTATGATAAGAACTTTTGACCAGAAGGAAGTTGAAGAGCTTGCTCACTATGCGGATATTCCCGTAATCAACGGTCTTACCGACCTTCTGCATCCCTGTCAGGTTCTTGCCGATTTAATGACGGTACAGGAATATAAGGGTAAGGATTTCAAAGGACTTAAAATGTGTTACGTAGGCGACGGTAATAATATGGCACATTCCCTTCTCTACGGCTGTGCAAAAGTGGGTATGGATATTTCTATTGCTACTCCGGATAAATACAGATGCGATGCTGATGTTGTTAAAAATGCAATGGAAATTGCAAAAGAAACCGGAAGTAAAATTGTAATAACAACCGACCCGAAGGAAGCAATAAAGGATGCTGATGCAGTATATACAGACACTTGGGTAAGTATGGGTCAGGAAGCTGAAAAGCAGCAAAGAATAAAGGATTTTGAAGGTTTCCAGGTATCAGCTGAGCTGATGAGCATAGCTAAATCCGATGCGATATTCCTGCATTGTCTGCCGGCATACAGAGGATATGAGGTTTCTGAAGATGTTATTGACGGCGAAAATTCCGCAATATTTGACGAAGCTGAAAACAGACTTCATGCACAGAAGGCTGTTATGGTAAAATTAATGAAATAAAGGATGGTCATAAATGATTTTAATGCCTGATTTTAATTCCGGTCTTAATATAAGACAGGCAACTTACGAGGATATTCCGAAAATTCACGAAATAACCGATAAGGCGTTCAGACTTTATATTGCAAATGCAGGTCTTGATTCCATATCGGCACTTGATGAAACATATGATGATATAAAAAACGATATTGACAATAAATGGGTGCTTGTGGCATATATTGGCGACGAAATTGTGGGCAGTCTGCGTATTGAAGTAATTGGCGACGGCACTGCATATCTGAGCCGTTTCGGTGTATGTCCCGGAAGCCAGAATGCAGGTATAGGCAAAAGTATGATGCGTTCAGTTGATGATATAATGAAGAAATGTCATATAAAACAGCTTCAGCTTCATACCGCATCAAAAAATACCGGTCTTATCAGATTTTATTACGGCAGAGGTTTTTATATTGATTCCACCTCCAAGGATAAAGGATATATAAGAGCGTTTTTATGCAAGGATTATGAATAAACGGTTTCTGGCAAAATATATATTTGTATTCATCACCGGCTTGGCGGTCTGCGCTGTAGCCGGCGGCCTTATTTATAAGGTCATTCCGATACTTGCACTTGCAGCTATTTTAAAAGCATGTCGGGAAACAAAACCCGACCGGTTTTTTATGACTGTTGCCGTTTTCACGGCAGGTATGCTGATGTTCTCCGCTGCTGCAGCTGAAACCGCCAGAGAAGCAGACCTTTTCGGAGATAAATATATAACATTGTACGGGAAAGTGACCGATTCTCCCAGGCGGAATAATGATACATCTGTTATGACCGTCCGTCAGGAGGCAATAAAACGTAGCGGCAAATATTACAAGGCTTCGGGTTATGTGCTGGTATATGCACCCGAAGAAATAACATTTCGTGCCGGCGACAGAATCTCCGTTATCGGAAAATATAAAGTTCCTGCAGAAGCATCCGGAAAAGGCGGGTTTAACTACAGAACATATCTGAAAACCGATGATATACGCGCGACAATGTTTGTTAAAGAAAGCAATATAAAATTTCTCGAACACAAACCTGATTTTGAGACTGCTATGTTTGATATAAGACGCCGTATGGGAGAAAACATCAGCAAACATATCACCGGTCCTGCAGGAGAGCTTGTAAAAGCTGTAACTTTAGGCGATAAGAATAATTTTACCGATGAAATGAAAAATAATTTTGCTGATTGCGGTATATCGCATATAGTTGCTATTTCGGGAATGCATATGTCAATTCTGATAGCTTTTGTTATGCTGCTGTGCCGTTTTTTCGGACTAAACCGCAGACTCAGGGCAGGGATATCAATATCTGTAATCATAATATACACCGTGATTCTTGGTTTTATCCCCTCGGCGCTGAGAGCAGCTGTTATGGGCCTTGCTGTTATGTTTGCAACTCTTACAAACCGCAAGGAAGATTTTATAACTTCTATGGCTTTGGGTGCATTTGTAATTCTGCTGACAAATCCGTACTCACTGTTTGATGCCGGGTTTATCCTGTCATTTTCCGCTGTAATCGGAATAAAACTGTTTGCAGAAATATTCGGAATATATCTCGAGAAAATTTTTCCGAAATTTATAGCCGGTATTTTATCAGTCTCTGCAGCAGTAACTCTTACAACTCTGCCGATAACGGCAATGATGTTTAATACGGTGAATTTTACGGGATTTATTGCAAACCTTGTAGTAATACCGTTTCTTGAAATACTTTTTGCGGGCGGTATGATAACCGCACTAATCCCTTTTGCGGGATATATAACAGGATTTTTCCTGAAATTTGTTGCAGATTTTATTCTGGCGGCATCAGATTTGATTGCAAGACTCAGGTTTCTTAATATAAGTGTAATGACACCTGATATATTTATGCTTCTTACATTTGTTGCGGTAATATTATCAATATATAATCTGACACGAAAATCTTTTGCAAAAACTGTCGGAAGTATTGTGGCTGTGATAATATTTATATCTCTGACCTTTACTGCTAATATATATGAACAAGGCAAATTCCGTATAGAATTTATAAATGTGGGTCAGGGAGACAGCATACTCATTTCGTCCGGAGGTGAAAATTTTCTTATAGATACAGGACGCGAAAACAGCAGGGAAGCTCTGGAATATCTGAAAGACAGAGGAATAACAACACTGGATATACTGTTTATCACTCACTCCGATAGCGACCACAGCGGAGGAGCTACAAATATTTCAGAAAACATACGCATCAAAAAAGCAGTCTTTCCAAAGCTGAAAGTATATGACCCTGTAGTAGCGACCGTTTCTGAATCAATGAGAAAACGGGGTACCGATATTATATACGCCGGTGCCGGCGACAGTTTCAAGCTTGGAGACGGTGAATGTATATTGCTTATGCCCGATACCGGCGAGATAAGCGACGATTATACGAATAATAACAGTCTTGTTGCAAAGATAACGTGTCGGGGCAAAACAGCCCTGATGATGGGCGATGCCGGTATAATCGCCGAAGAAATTTTACTGGATAAATACAATCTTAAAGCTGATATACTAAAAGTCGGGCATCACGGCAGTAAAAATTCAACGTCCGATGAGTTTCTTGCCGAAGTACAGCCTCAGTATTCCTTGCTTAGCTGTGGCAAAAACCATTACGGGCATCCCGCAGATGAAGTAGTGGAAAAACTTGAAAATATTGGCAGTATAATCTACAGGACTGACGAGGAAGGTAACATTATTTTTAAAATAGATAGAAAAGGCAGAATAACGGTAGGAGAATAACGCGAAAAATAAGCGGCACATATCACTGCTTCTTGCTCGGGGCAGTACTTTTGTACGGCACCGCTCGCTTCTAAGCAGCAATCTGCACCACTTCTTTTTCAGTTATGATTTGTGCCGCGTTTGCGGCGGAATGGAGAATAAATATGAAAAAAGCAGATGACGGCATAAAAGCTTTTAAAACAAAGCTTGCATCGGATAACCTGTCAGGTATTTATATTTTTACCGGCGAGGAAAAGTATGCAAGAAAATCAGCGGTTGATGTACTGCGGAAAAAATTTGAAGATTTCGGGTTCCCGGAATTTAATATTGAAGTTTTTGAAGAAAAAGCGGCAACTGTAGAAGCTATAAGAGCCTACGCCGAATCATTTCCTGTAATGAGCGAATACAAGCTTGCCATTATAAAAAATTCCGGAATATTTAAAACAGCAACCGATGAAATGAAAAATTTCTGGCAAAACCTCACCGAACAGTTCCCCGAATATCTTGCGGTAGTGTTTGATGAGGATAATATAGACGGCAGAAGTGCATTAATCAAAAAAATGAAACCCGCCGGAATTTATGCAGAATTTAATTATAAAACTCCCGCTGAGCTTGCGGCGTGGTGCGGGAAACTGTTTTCAACCGAAGGGATTTCCGTCTCAGAGGGAGTGCTTGAACAGCTTGTTTTTTCCTGCGATGATGGTATGGAAAATTTAAAAAACGAAACCGAGAAGCTTATATCCTACTGCGGCGATAAAAAAACAGTAACCGCTGAAGACGTATCGCTTATAGTAAGAAAATCGCTGAAAAGTCGTATGTTTGACATGCTCGATGCAATTTCGGAAAAACGGGCTATGCAGGCGTATGAAATGCTGGGCGAGCTTAAAGTATGTAAAGAAAGTCCTGTTAAAATAACAGCAATGATGGGCCGTCACCTGTCTCAGCTACTTAAAACTGCTCTTTTGCTTGACGAAAACCGCTACGGCGAAATAGCAACAGAGCTTGGAATACGCCCGTATTTTGTAAAGAAATATGTAGAGCAGGCAAAGGCTTCGGGAACAGACAGACTTGCAGTTATGTCCGCAAAATGTCTTGAAACCGATTTTGCCATAAAATCCGGAAAAACCGATGACTGGACGGCTGTTGAACTGCTTATAAGTGAGCTTATGGAAAAATGATTTTATATATATTATTCATTTTTTGAATGAATACTGGTTTTAAAATTCATAAATATACCTATTGACATATTTGACTAAATATGGTATTATTAATATAAATGCTAAAAAATTCCGTCAAATACTATTTTGACTCAGAAAATAAAATGCAAGAAGAAATGATTTTTATGTCATTTTTTAATACTATAATATTACAGAAAGGGAAAATAAAATGGAAATTAATGATAAGAAAATAGCATCTCTTATAGAATCATCTGCGGACAGATACAATATCTCCCCCGATAATTATAACAACTTCCGTGTTAAAAGAGGATTACGTAACTCTGACGGAACCGGTGTTCTTGCAGGACTTACAGCTATCGGTGAGGTAAGAGGATATATTATAGATGACGGTGAAAAAACCCCTATTGCCGGAAGGCTTCTTTACAGAGGTGTTGATACCCGTGATATTATAAAAAATATGCAGGCTGAGAAACGTCACGGCTTCGAGGAAGTAATTTTTCTCCTTCTTTTTGGATTTTTGCCGGATGCATCAACCTTAAATGAGTTTAAATCCCTTCTCGGTAGTCTGCGCGAACTTCCCGGTAACTTTACGGAAGATAC
>JAZOTK010000085.1:0-10250 GCA_045657605.1 Clostridia bacterium | reverse complement strand
ACTGGTTTAAAAATTCCGATGAATGGAAAGAGCGGTACAGGCTTTTTAAATCCGGTATCAATTTTTCTCCGAAAACCACTCCCATTGAAGATACATCGCTACTGTTCCCCTATGATACAGTAAAACTGAGCGTTTCAAGACTTGAGCTGTACCGCCGTTGTCCTTTTGCTTATTTTGCAACTTACGGTCTCCGTCTGTCGGAGCGTAAGCCGGACAGGCTGGATTTTACCGATACCGGAAGTATTATGCACGAGATAATCGAACAGCTTTCCGTTTCCCTCGATAACAGCGGTGAAACATGGAAAACTGTCAGCGATACATTTTTAAATACTACCGTAAACGGACTTGTTGATGCTAAAATTGCGGAAATTGAAAATATGTTTGACAATAAGTCAAGCCGCCGTCATTTTCTGCTTCTCAGACTCAAAGAAACTCTCCTTACCTCTGTTATGTATATAGCCGAGCATCTTCGCAACGGAAAATTTATCCCACTCGGATACGAAATCGAATTTGATGACAGCAAAAAATATGCTCCGCTTACCTTTGATATAGGCGGAAAAACTGTAAAACTGCGTGGAAAAATTGACCGTGCGGATATGTATACAGATCCTGAAGGAAATAAATTCATAAGAGTAATTGACTATAAATCAGGTGACCGCAATTTTGATGTCACACGTTTTTACTACGGTCTTGACCTTCAGCTTGCGGTATATCTTGACCGACTTTGTGACGAGGAAAATGCAAGTCCTGCAGGATTTTTATATTTCAGACTTCACGATTCCCTTGCGACTGCAAAGAAAAATCCCACAGACTCTCACGCCTCCGAAGTAGATGCCGAACATAAGCTGAGCGGTCTTCTTTTGCACGATGATAATGTCATAGATGCAATGGACCCCTCACTTAAATCACTTCCGCTTACCAGAACAACAAAGGGTGAATTTAACAAAAATTCGTTGAGTAATCTGGCGGATTATGATACCTTTAAAGGCATACGTATCACCGTTAATAAGCTGGTACGCAGTCTCAGTCGTGAGCTTCTTAAAGGAAACACCGATATTTCCCCCATAAACATTCCCAAATCCGTTAACGGATGCAGTTGGTGTGATTTTAAGGATGTCTGCCATTTTGAGGAAAAATGCGGCGGGAAATATAACGAGCCTGATATATCCGGAGATATTTTCGAAATTCTGAAAAAGGAGGGCGAAAGCAATGCCTGAGTTTACACCTATGCAAAAAGAGGCGATTTACAAAAGAGACTGTAACCTTCTTGTATCGGCGGCGGCAGGCAGCGGTAAAACTGCCGTTTTATCCGAACGCGTTCTCAGCCTTCTCATAGACGAAGAAAATCCTGCAAGTGTTGACAGTCTTCTCGTTGTGACCTTCACCAATGCCGCCGCGGCAGAAATGAAGGAACGTATTGCTCAGAAAATATCCGAAAAGCTTACCGGAAAAATATCCAAAAAGCTCTGGAGACATCTTACCCGTCAGCTTGTGCTTATGGGAAAAGCCAGCATTACAACCATACATTCATTTTGTCTGGAGCTGATCAGAAATAATTTTCATCTGTTGGATATTGACCCCGCTTTCCGTATTGCGGACGACAGCGAGGCTAAGATACTTAAAAATCTTGCGGCAGAGGATATGCTTGAATATATGTACGCCACCGACCCCGTTTTTCCCGACCTTGTATACTGGCTTACAGGCGGGAGTGACGACCGGTTTATAGCAGAAGTTTTTAAGGTTTTCGGTATGCTTATGAGTATGCCCGATTACAGGCAATGGATAACCCGTCAGGTTGAAGTATATGCCGAAACTGAGGATATAAATAATATCCCCTGGGTTTCCCTGAGCCGTGATGGGTATCTGCAAAAACTTCTTGACTATATATCCGAATACCGTCTGCTTGTGTCGGAAGCTGAAAATACAGGCGTACCGAGTCTTTGCGAAGCTTACCTTAGTGATATTTCATCACTCGAGCATATCGCTTCTCTGTTTGACGGTGAGTGGGATATACTTCAAAACGAAATTTCCGCTTTTTCTTATACCCGTGCCACCGCTAAAAAGGACGAAGCTCCTTTTGCTGAGCCTGTAAAGAAAAGAAGGGATGAACTCAAGAAAAATATCTCCGCACTTTTTGATAATATACTTGCGCTGAATGCGGATAATATTCTTCCCGAGCTTCCCGGTATATACAGACTATTATGCTGTTTTAAGGATTCGGTGCTGAAATTTGCCGATCTTTTTGCCGAACGCAAGAAAGAAAAATCCGTAATAGATTTTAACGATTTTGAGCATTTTGCAATACAGCTTTTATCAGACAGCTCAAACGGTATCGCCGAAAAGCTGAAAAACAGATATGAACATATTTTTGTTGACGAATATCAGGACTGTAACGCCACACAGGAAAGAATTTTTTCATATATTTCCCGTAAAAAGGACAATCTCCCCTATAATATGTTTATGGTAGGCGATGTCAAGCAAAGCATATATTGTTTCAGAAACGCTGACCCGTCAATTTTTACTGCAAAAGCAAAATCCTACACTTCGGGAGAAGGACTTCAGCAAAAAATATGTCTTAATAAAAATTTCCGCAGTAACTACGCTATTCTTGAAGGCGTAAACAGCGTTTTTAAAAAAGCTATGAGCGAGCGTGCCGGCGGACTTGATTATACCGAAAGCGAATGGCTGTATTACCGCAGCGACGAGCCGCAGAAAATAAAGAAAAAAGAAAAATGCGAGCTTACTCTTATAGAAACTGCCGAAGATACCGAAAAATCTTTCGGCGAGGCTCGTTATATTGCAGAACGTATTACGGAATTCGTTGAAAAAGGATATAAATACAGCGATATTGTAATACTTATGCGAGGAACTGAAGGTAAAACAGATGCTATTGAAACTGCACTTCGTATGTATAACATTCCCTATTTTACCGAAGGCAGTGCCAACTATTTCGAAAGCCTTGAAATGCGTATTTTCCTTTCTTTGCTGAAAATATGCGATAACCCTCTGCAGGATATTCCTCTTGCAGGCGTTCTGCGAAGTCCGCTGTTTAATTTCACCGAAGAGGATTTGCTTAAAATCCGCTCAGCATCACGCGGAAATTTTTATGACGCTATGATAAAATATCAGTCGCAGAGCGGAAATACGGCTTTAAAATGCCGCAACTTTTTAAATAAACTTTCCGTATGGCGGGATATGTCCGTTTCGCTTCAGATTGATGAATTTTGCGAATATATCCTGCGTGATACCGGACTTATCAGCTTTGCTGTAAGTCTGCCCGGTGGCGAGGAGCGTGTTGCAAACATAAATCTGCTTCTTGAACTTGCACGTTCTTTCAAAAATAACGGATTTAAAAGTCTTTTCAGTTTTGTAACTCATCTTGATAAAATGAAAACCGAGAAAAAACAGAAAGGACCGAAGCTGTCTTCCGAAAACAGCAATCTTGTACGTATAATGACAATACACAAATCCAAAGGCCTTGAGTTCCCTGTCGTTTTCCTGGCAAGATGCTCTGCAGAGTTTAACCTCACCGATTCAAGAGGAAGTCTTGTTCTTCACAAAGATTTCGGGTTTGGTGTGAACTGTGTGAATTTTGAAAAAAAGGTAAAATATCCTTTCGTTTCAAAATCCATTATATCCGAACAAATCCGTGCAGAAAATGTTTCGGAAGAAATGCGTGTTCTTTATGTTGCAATGACACGTGCCAAAGAAAAGCTTATATGTACGGCAGAGGTTAAGGGAGCCGCGGACCTTGTTGAAAAAAACGAGTCTTTGATGCGTGAGGAAAAGCTATCTGCCACAAAATCCGGTTCTGCAAAATGTTATCTTGACTGGCTTCTTCCCTCACTCAGTGATAACTGGACACTTAACATTATTGAAAATACAGAAGAACTTGCTGAAGAAACACCGGAGGAATCAGCTGATACCGAAAGACCCATATCTGACTTTGACCCGTCTGAAATTCTCGGGTACCGTTATCCTTACGAGCAGGCATCAAAGCTTCCGACAAAATTCTCCGTAAGCGAGCTGAAAAGAAGGTACGATTTTAATGATGTAACAAGCGTTAAGCTGTATAATACAAGTCTTAAATCCCGTCCCTCTTTTATGTCAGATGAAAAAATCACCGCTTCGCAGGCAGGAACCATCAACCATCTTATCTTAAAGGAAATCCCTATAAAAGCTGTTACAGCCGATGATGTGAGCCGCTGCGTGCAGAGTCTTATTGACAGAGGGCTGTTAACCGAAGAGGAAAGCAAAGTTGCAAATACCGATGCTATATGCGGATTTTTCTCATCACCCACAGGCAAGAGGCTGATAAATTCCCTTTCATATCACAGAGAACTGCCGTTTAACATAGCCTTTGACCCGTCAAGGCTGTTTACGGTAGGACGGTTAAACCGTGAAAAGGTTCTTGTTCAGGGTATTATTGACCTTATTTTTGAAGAACCCGGCGGTCTTGTCATAGTAGATTTTAAAACCGATAAAATGCTGACCGCAGAATCAAAAAAATCATACGCCACCCAGCTTATGATTTACGCCGAAGCGGCTGAAAAATTACTTAAAAAGCCTGTTAAAGAAACCTTTCTTTATCTGCTTTCACAAAACAAAGAATATAAATTCTGATAAACCAAAAAAAGGACCTCCTGGGAGGTCCTTTTTTGGTGTCAGAAATCTTTTATTAATACTCGTTGTTATTCTTTCTGTTCTGGCTGTTGTTATTGTTTTTGTTCTGGTTATTATTGTTGTTGTTTTTGTTCTGATTGTTGTTCTGGTTCTGGTTGTTGTTATTGTTGTTATTGTTGTTATTGTTGTTCTGGTTGTTCATTTTTTTACCATCCTCATGCAAAAATTCATCTCGAAAAGTTTGTCTTTTCAAAATGTCGATATTATTATGACCGCAAATTTTTCTTTTTATACATTTTAATTAAAATAACACTTGACAAAAACTGTTTATTATTATAAAATTATATAGTATATTGTTTACCGGAATGGAGAAAACCAAATGATAGATATAAAAACCCTTTCAAACGGTATCAGACTTGTATGTGAGCCTATGCCGCACGTTAAAAGCGTATCAGTCGGTGCGTGGATTGCCGCCGGCTCTTTTTATGAGGAGCCGAGGTTTCACGGCATTTCTCATTTTATAGAGCATATGCTGTTTAAAGGTACCAAATCCCGCAGTGCTAAACAAATTGCGGAAGAAATGGATTTTGCAGGCGGTCAGCTTAATGCTTTTACTGCACGTGACTGTACCTGTTTTTATACAAAAACATTACCCGAAAATCTTGATACTTCACTTTCACTTTTATCGGATATGATTACAAATTCTCTTTTTGCGGAAAAAGACCTCATAACCGAACGACTTGTCGTGAAAGAAGAAATTGATATGTATGAGGATAATCCCGAAGAACTTGTGCACGACCTTGCAGGTGAGCTTTGTTATCCCTCGCATCCGTTCGGGCAGAATATTTTAGGTACTCATAAATCCGTTGAAAGTTTTGACCGTGAAATAATCCGTGAATATATGGATTTACGCTATACTGCGGATAATATTGTTATTTCCGTTGCCGGAAAATTTGATTCCGAGCTTCTTACAGAGCTTTGCGAAAAATATTTTGGAAAAAATATCAAAAAATCAAAAAAATGCGATTTTGTTCACGACATTCCGGAATTTAATGTCGCATCTCTTATCCGCCACAAACCCGTTGAACAGGCAAACGCTGTTATTGCATTTGAAGGGCTTGCGTATCCGCACAAAAACACGTATGCTTATCTTATACTGTGCAATATCTTAGGCGGTAGTATGAGTTCAAGACTTTTCCAGAAAATACGTGAGGATATGGGACTTGCTTATTCGGTTTATACCTATCCTAACACATACGCCCACGCCGGATATACCACGATTTATGCCGGCTGTGCAAGTGAAAATTTTGATACTGTCAAAAATCTTATTTTAGAAGAAACGGAAAAGCTTTATTCAAACGGTATCACCGAAGAAGAATTTATTCGTGCAAAAAAACAGCTTAAAGGTAATTTTGTCCTTGCAAACGAAACCGCAGGAAGCCGTATGTCTTCTTACGGTAAACAGCTTCTTCTGTATAATAAAATAAACAGCGATGATGATGTTATCGGCAGAATTGATTCTGTAAACGAAACCGAAATTTCGCAGGCTCTTAAGCTTTTTGATATTTCAAAAGCATCGCTTTGTGCCGTAATGCCGAAATAAATCTGAGCGAAAGGATTTTTATATGAAACTCTCAAAAACTGCGGCAGATTTATCCCTGCTTATAATTGCTTCATTCTGGGGACTTTCTTTTCCTCTTATGAAATACATTATTAATGATATAGGAACATTTCAGCTTCTTGGTATCAGATTTGCTATTGGTGGGTTGCTGATTGCTCTTGTTTTCCGCAAAACACTTAAAACCCTTGATAAACGAAGCATTTTATCATCGGCTTTTCTTGGGTTTTTGCTGTTTGCTTCAAACAGCCTGCAGGTCTGGGGACTTCAGTACACCACATCGACAAACTCGGCTTTTATAACAGGGCTGAGCGTTGTGTCCGTTCCTTTCTTTTCTTATCTTATTTTAAAGAAAAAAACGGGGAAATTCGCTTATATAGGACTCGGTTTTTCCGTTGTAGGTCTTTATCTTTTAACCTGCGGTGAAAGCGGACTGTCGCAAATCAATCCCGGAGATATTATAACCTTTTTCTCCGCAATGATATTCGGACTTTATTATGTTTTTATTGAAAAATTTGTCAAATCCGAGCAGTCTGTGGCAAGTAGTGTTGTCGTGCTTTTATCAGCGGCATTTTTCTATGTAAGTGCCTGGGGCTGTTTTGAACACACTCCTATAGTTTTTTCTCCCGTTATGATACTTGTTCTTTCAGTCACAAGTATACTTTGTACGGCAGTTTGCTACAGCGGTCACATATATGTTCAGAAATTTACTGACCCTGTTCACGCTTCTCTGCTTCTTATGGCAGAGCCTATGTTTGCCACCCTGTTCAGCTCGTTCATACCTGATAATACCGGTGCAACAGAGGCGACAACCCTTCTTAAGCTTTTGGGAATTATTCTTATGATAATTGGTATGGCATCGGCAGAAGTTGGTGATTCAGTAATTAATTTCAAAAATAAAAAAACATCTCTGCGGGCATAGTATTTACATACTTTATGTTCGGGAGGTTATAATTTGAACACACGTGATTTAGTCTGGGATATGTTCTGCAAAAGCGGAAATATCGGCGACTATATGTTATATAATGAACTTTCTAAGGAAAAGGAGTCTCTCAGCTGTGGATATGACCAAAACCAGGGGTATGATAATAAGGAGCGCACAGTACGGTGAAAATGCAAAAATGCTTACTGTACTGAGCGAAGATTTCGGTAAAATATCAGTATCGGCAAAAGGTGCCTCCAGCGTAAAGCGGGGTGCCGCCGCCTTACATAATTTTTGTTACAGCGAATTTGTGCTTATCCGCCATCCGGATATATATTCACTTTCCGAGGTAAGTCCAATCGAAAGCTTTTTCGGGCTTTCTTCTTCGCTTGACTATATGGAAACCGCCGCACGTATGATGCGGTTTACCGATTATATTTGCCACGAAAACGAGCCGGCAGGCGAAATTCTGCGAATAACGCTCAACTGCCTTTACGCTATGTCAAAGCTCGGCAAAAATCACAAGCTTGTCCTTGCTGTATTTTTATTTAAAATTCTATGCATTTCGGGGTTTGAGCCGGAGCTTTATTCCTGCTCTACCTGCGGAGATACGGAAAACCTTTCAGGTTTTTCCTGCGAATATGGCGGCACCATCTGCCTGGATTGCATTTCTCACATGACAGGAAGCTTTAAAATAAGCGATGATGCACTTATGATGATGAGACATATAAGCGATTGTGATATCAAACAGCTTTTTAAGTTTTCGGCTGATGAAAAAACCGCAGATGAGGTGCTGAAAATTGCCAAACTATTTATTTCCGAACATCTGGAATATCAAATAGACTAAAATTTTGTTGAATTTTAATATTTACAATCAGGCAATTTATTGGTACAATATATATATGAGGAAATTACCGATAAAATCGGTTTAAATAAAATTCTTATCCGCCCACGGTAAGAATTATCACTATTCTGTGGGCAGAAAGGCTATTGCAGAGGTATGGTAAGAAGAATTTTTGTTGAAAAAAAACACGGATTTGATGTTGAAGCGTCGGGTATATTCAGCGACCTCAAAAATAATCTCGGACTGAGCGGAATTACAGGTATAAGACTGTTTTGCCGTTATGATGTGGAGGGACTGACCGACGAGCAGTATGCTCTTGCTAAAAACATCGTCTTTTCCGAGCCTATGGTTGATAACTGCTATGATGAAAAAATGCCGGAGGCTGAAGGAAGAATTTTCGGTATGGAATTTCTTCCCGGTCAGTATGACCAGCGTGCCGATTCCGCAATGCAGTGTATTCAGATACTCACCTGCGGTGATATCCCTAAAGTAAAAAGTGCTAAAGTTATAGTGTGTGAAGGAAATATTGACGATGATACCTTCTCTCGTATCAAAAGCTATCTTATAAATCCCGTTGAAGCAAGAGAAGCATCTCTTGAAAAACCCGAAAATCTTGAGGATGCAGTAACCGTTCCCGATGACGTTGCTGTTTTAGACGGGTTTATCACCTGCTCCGAGGACGAGCTTGATGATACAAGAAAAAATCTCGGTCTTGCAATGGATAAAAACGATATTTTATTCCTTCGTGAGTACTTTAAAAATACAGAAAAACGTAATCCCACTATGACGGAGATCAGAATGATTGATACATACTGGTCTGACCATTGCCGTCATACTACCTTTGCTACACGTCTTAATAACGTGAAAATTAACGACGGAACTGCTTCCGATGCAATAAAAGGTGCTTGGGACAGCTATCTTGCTGCCCGTAAAGAGGTTTATGGTGACAGACATAAGGATATTTGCCTTATGGACGTTGCTACTATGGCTATGCGCCTTTTAAAGAAGCAGGGTAAGCTTACAGGTCTTGATGAAAGTGAAGAAATAAATGCCTGCAGTATTGAGGTTGATGCTAAAATCACCGGCAAAACCGAAAAATGGCTTGTTATGTTCAAAAACGAAACTCACAACCATCCTACTGAAATCGAGCCTTTCGGCGGTGCGGCTACCTGCCTCGGCGGTGCTATCCGTGACCCCCTTTCAGGACGTTCTTACGTTTACCAGGCTATGCGTGTAACAGGTAGCGGTGACCCCAGAACTAAGGTTGCCGATACTATTCCCGGCAAGCTTCCTCAGAGAAAAATAACCACCGGTGCCGCAAGCGGTTACAGCTCATATGGTAATCAGATAGGTCTTGCTACCGGTCTTGTAGATGAAGTTTATCACGACGGTTATGTTGCAAAACGTATGGAAATCGGTGCGGTTATAGGCGCTTGTCCCAAGAGCTTTGTTCGCCGTGAAACTCCTGCTGACGGTGATTTGGTAATCCTCCTCGGCGGACGTACCGGACGTGATGGCTGCGGCGGTGCTACAGGTTCATCAAAAGCACATACCGAAGCTTCACTTGAATCCTGCGGTGCAGAGGTACAGAAGGGTAATCCTCCTCAGGAAAGAAAAATTCAGCGTCTGTTCAGAAACAGCACTGTTACTAATATGATTAAACGCTGTAACGACTTTGGTGCCGGCGGGGTAAGCGTTGCTATCGGCGAGCTTGCAGACGGTCTGTTTATCAATCTTGATTCCGTTCCCAAGAAATATGAAGGTCTTGACGGAACAGAGCTTGCTATTTCAGAATCACAGGAACGTATGGCTGTTGTCGTTGAGGCAAAAGATGCAGAAAAGTTTATCGAATATGCAAATAAAGAAAACCTCGAAGCTACAATCGTTGCAAGAGTTACTGCAACTCCCCGTCTTGTAATGACCTGGAGAGGTACTACCATTGTTGATATTTCCCGTGAATTCCTTAATTCCAACGGAGCTCCCAAGGATGCTGAAATAACCGTTACAGGAGTTTCAGGAAAATATACAAACGAAATTAAAGACCTTAAAACTGCACTTTCTCAGCTTAACGAATGTAGCAAAAAAGGTCTCTCCGAACGCTTTGACTCTACAATCGGTGCAGGCAGCGTATTTATGCCTTTCGGCGGTAAATATCAGCTGACTCCCGCCGATGTTATGGCGGCTAAGCTTTCCACAGCAGAAGGCGACAGCGAAACCGTCAGCCTTATGAGCTACGGTCTTAA
>JAZOTK010000084.1:0-2921 GCA_045657605.1 Clostridia bacterium | reverse complement strand
CTCTACAGGAGATGCTTTTGCGGCACAGAGCAAGCCTTATACCTTTGAAGCCTTCGACTTCCCGCCTGCAGTTTATACAATGGCTTTCAAAGCTAAAAACCGTGGCGATGAGGATAAGATAAGCGCAGGTCTGCATAAGCTCGCTGAAGAAGATAAGACAATCAAATTTGAAAATAATCCCGAAATCAAACAGCTTCTCGTATCAGGTCTGGGCGACCAGCATCTTGACCTTATCGTAAGCAGACTCAAAACCTTAGGTACAGAGGTTGAACTCGAAGAACCAAAAGTTACTTACAGAGAAACAATCACAAAGAAAATTCAGGCTGAAGGCAAACATAAGAAACAGTCCGGCGGTCACGGTCAGTACGGACACGTTAAAATCGAATTTGAACCTTGTGCTGATGAAAATCTTGTGTTTGAAGAGCGCATTTTCGGCGGTAGCGTACCTAAGAACTATCACCCCGCAGTTGAAAAAGGACTGCAGGAAATGATAGGTGAAGGTATTCAGGCAGGATACAGGGTTGTAGGTCTTAAAGCAACACTGTTTGACGGTTCCTATCACGATGTTGACTCATCTGAAATGGCATTTAAAATGGCAGCTCATCTGGCATTTAAAGAGCTCGTAAATGCAGGTCCCATACTTCTTGAACCTATCGGTCATCTTGAAGTAAATATCCCCGACGAATATACCGGTGATATTATGGGCGATATAAATAAACGCCGTGGCAGAGTTTTAGGTATCGAACCGGGAAAAATCATTGCCGAAATACCTATGAGTGAGATGTTCAAATATGCTATTGACCTTCGTTCAATAACCCAAGGCAGAGGCAGTTATACCTTTACTTTTGAAAGATATGAACAGGCTCCTCCCCACATAGTACAGAAAATCATAAGCGAAAATAAATAATGACACCAAAGGCTCCGACATAAACATCGGAGCCTTTTTTATACTCCCCCTTATAATAAACCACGATTAATTGTAGGGTTCGGCGGTTTCCGACGAACCGCACCTCCCGAATGCCGTATTCCTTTATACATATATTTAATTTATGAGGTGTGTTTGTGGATATATTATCGGTTGCAGTTTTGCTCGCTTGCATTATAAATATTATTACCGCAGTTTTTATGCTTTTTATTGACAAAAAGGAGGTTACTGTCACCTTAAGCTGGCTACTCGTCTTTCTTTTCCTGCCTTTCTTTGGATTTTTACTGTATTTCTTTCTCGGCAGCACAGCAAAATACAGGCTGTTTTTCGGTAAAAAAATCCCTACTGTTCCCGAATCCGTCTACCGCGATTTTTTAAAGGAAAATATAAAGTTTATCGAAGCCGAAAAACTTCCCTTTTCAAAAAACGAACTGCAATTTTGCTCCGATATTGCTATGCTTAACGCACGAAACGCTGAAAGTATATATACAGGCGATAACAATGTCATTCTTCTTACCTCCGCTGAGGAAAAATACAGGCTAATGTACCGGGAAATTTCCGAAGCTACGGAAAGTATAAATATTTTGTATTTTATTATAAAAACCGATAATGAAAGCGGCAGAGAGCTTATAAATTTGCTCGCCAAAAAGGCAAAAGAAGGTGTTAGCGTTCGTCTGATTTACGACAGGCTGGGATATCTCCCCGCCCGCAGAAAGGATTATGCCGAGCTGACAGCCGCCGGCGGCAAGGTGCTTACATTTCTGCCCACATTAATCGGAAGTGTTCTGGGCGCAAACTACCGTATGCACCGTAAAATGGTTATAATTGACGGCAAAATTGCCTATACCGGCGGCATCAACATCGGTGATGACTATCTCGGCAAAAAACCGTCCGTCAGCCCCTGGAGGGATACAGCAATAAGAATAACAGGCTCTGCCGTACAGACAATCCAGCTCCGCTTTTTTGCCGACTGGAATTATCTGGAGTTTTTAAAAAACCGTAAAATTTCCGATGAGTTTCAAGACCCGAAGAATATTGTAAAATATTTCAAAGCCCCTGAAATCACAGGAGAAACAGGCATACAAATAATCTCCTGCGGACCCGACAGAAAATACGCATTGATAAAAGACAGCTATATAAAACTGCTCCTGACCGCACGCAGATACGTATATATCCAGACCCCATACCTCGCCCCCGACGAAACCCTACTCTGTGCACTGCGAATAGCCGCCGCCGGTGGCGTAGACGTGCGGATAATGATACCGGGCGTTCCCGATAAAAAATTTGTCTACCATACCACAATGTCCTATGTAGGCGACCTTTTAGGATATGGAATCAAAATTTATCGATATAGCGGATTTCTGCACGCCAAAACCCTAGTGACCGATGATTTGATTTCCGTAATAGGCTCGGCAAATTTTGACATTCGTTCATTCAGTCTTAATTTTGAAATGAGCAGCGTAATTTATGATAAACCCTTTGCCGAAACCTGTCGCAACACATTTTTTGAAGATATGAAAAGTTGCAAAGAAATAACTCATGAAGAATATGAAAACCGCAGTTTCACAGATAAACTTAAGGAATCCTTCTGGAGACTGATAACCCCGCTTGTATAGCGGTTTTAACCGTAAATACTACCACCTTCGACTTGCATTTCCAAAATTTTAAAATTTTTTATTTTTTTCAAAAAAAAGCTTGACAAACGAATTTAAATGTAGTATAATAATATAGTCGCTTAAATGACATAAGCTGGTGTAGCTCAATTGGTAGAGCAGCTGATTTGTAATCAGCAGGTCGCGGGTTCGAGTCCCATCACCAGCTCCATATGGGAGAGTTCCCGAGTGGCCAAAGGGGGCAGACTGTAAATCTGTTGCTTTCAGCTTCGGTGGTTCGAATCCACCCTCTCCCACCAGCACCATTAGCTCAGATGGTAGAGCACCTGACTCTTAATCAGGGTGTCCAGGGTTCGAGTCCCTGATGGTGTACCAGCAAAAAA
>JAZOTK010000083.1:0-5623 GCA_045657605.1 Clostridia bacterium | reverse complement strand
TTTGTTGAAAATTCAACATATTTTATATTAATATTATACTATAATTGAACTATAAAGTCAATAAAAACTTTAACGGAGGAAATAAATATGAAACGAAGAATAATAAAAATTGATAAAACTAAATGCAACGGTTGTGGAGCTTGTGCGGCCGCTTGCCACGAAGGAGCTATAGGAATGGTGAATGGTGTTGCAAAGCTTTTACGCGAGGATTATTGCGACGGGCTCGGCGACTGTCTTCCCGCTTGTCCTACAGGAGCTATAACCTTTGAAGAAAGAGAGGCTCCGGCGTATAACGAAGCCGCAGTAAAAGCGGCTCAGGCTGCCAAGGCCGCCGCACCGCTGCCTTGCGGCTGCCCCGGCACAAATGCCAAAACTCTGGAACGTCGTCCCGAAAACGGTCACTCGCCTTACGTCCGGATAGAAAGTCAGCTTTCGCAATGGCCGGTGCAGATAAAGCTTGTTCCGGTACACGCTCCATATTTTGAAAATGCGAATCTTCTGATAGCGGCAGACTGCTGTGCCTATGCCTACGGTAACTTCCACAATGAATTTATACGTGGTCGCATAACCCTTATCGGCTGTCCTAAGCTTGATTCTGTAGATTATACAGAAAAGCTAACTCAGATTATTGCCGGAAACAACATCAAAAGCGTAACTGTGGTACGTATGGAAGTACCCTGTTGCGGCGGTATAGAGCAGGCAACTGTTCAGGCACTTAAAAACAGCGGCAAGTTTATTCCCTGGCAGGTAGTTACCATCTCTACTGACGGTAAGATATCAGATTAACAAAATATGCACCCCAAAGTTATATACCCTTTGGGGTGCATATTGCTGATTTTATAAAATCTGATATTATATCTTTATTTAAGAAAGTCTTTTATTTTATCTTTCATTTGTTCTCCCGCTGTTTTTCCCAGCTCGTAAACAGCCCTTATCTTAGCTGAGTCATGTTCTATCCTACCTATGGGAAGTTTTTCTTCCGGTCTTATTACAAGTACATCTCCCTGTTTTTCCAGTTCTTCTATGTATCTTATCGTCTCATTGTAAACCTCATGCCTTCTTCTCATAACGTCAATCATTTTGGGATATTTCCGCAACATTACTTTTATGAGGGGCATTGCTTTATTTTCTGATTTTATATATCCTTCAGGCTGTGTGAGCACAATTACGTTTCTGTCATATCCTATGCTCCTGAAATACTTTATCGGAATGGAATCAGTCATACCCCCGTCCAGCATTTTTCTGCCGCCTATTTCTACAATACGTGACACAAGCGGCATAGATGCAGATGCACGCATCCATTCCAGACAATCATAATCTGCTTTTTCGCATTTTCTGTATACTGCTTCACCCGTTTCTACGTCGGTGCATACAAGATAAAATTCCACAGGATTTTTCTCAAAGGTTTCTACATCAAAAATATCAAGCTTATCCGGAAGCTCATGATAACAGAAATCCGCTCCGAACAAATTGCCGGTGGTTATAAGAGAATACACGCTGCAATATCTTTTATCCGTACAGTATTTTTCATTATACCTTACGGTTCTTCCTATCTGCCTTGATTTATAATTACAACCGAAAGCCGCACCTGCCGACACTCCAATTACTCCGTCAAAGTCTATCTCGTTTTCCATAATTACATCTATAACTCCGGCAGTAAACAATCCTCGCATAGCTCCGCCTTCAAGCACAAGTCCTTTTTTCATTACAGCAGTCCTCCAAAATTTTCAACTTATATGATAATATAAAAACAGATTTTGATGCGACCCCAAAAAGCCTGCCTTTTTGGGGTCATAATATTTTCATCCTTTATTTATTTTTCTGCATATATTCATCCATAGCTTTTGCCGCCGCTTTTCCTGCTCCCATAGCAAGGATTACTGTCGCCGCTCCTGTCACGGCATCTCCACCTGCAAAAACTCCGGGAATTGAAGTTGCTCCCGTTGTCTCGTCCGCTATGATTCCACCCCATTTTTGTGTTTCAAGCCCCGGCGTTGTTGCTTTTATAAGCGGATTAGGAGTCTGTCCTATGGCAATTATAACCGTATCTGCCGGAATTATATGTTCGGAACCCGCTTTAGGGGCAGGTCTTCTTCTTCCGCTTGCATCTGCCTCTCCAAGTTCCATTTCCACACATTCTACAGCATTTACATAGCCGTTGCCATCATCCTTTATTGATATCGGGTTTGTCAGCAGTTTAAAGATTATTCCTTCTTCTTTCGCATGATGCACTTCTTCAGCTCTTGCAGGCATTTCCGCCTCACTTCTTCTGTATACGATATATACATTCTCTGCTCCGAGTCGTTTTGCGCTTCTTGCGGCATCCATCGCAACATTTCCGCCGCCGACAACTACTACGTTCCTGCCTACTTTTATAGGTGTATCATAGCTGCTGTCGTATGCATGCATAAGATTTATTCTTGTCAGAAATTCATTTGCCGAATATACGCCGTTTAGATTTTCCCCTTCAAGATTCATAAATGTCGGCAGTCCTGCTCCCGTGCCTATAAATATGCTTTTAAAGCCTTCGCGGAAAAGCTCGTCTATTGAGCATACTCTGCCTATTACCGAATTAAGCTCTATTTTAACTCCTGATTTTTCAAGTTTCTCTGTTTCTGCCTTTACTATTTCCTTTGGCAGTCTGAACTGCGGTATTCCGTACATCAGTACACCGCCCGCAACATGGAAAGCCTCAAACACGGTTACATCATAACCCATTTTTGCCAGATCTCCTGCACAGGTAAGCCCCGCCGGACCTGCTCCCACAACTGCGGCTTTTATTCCGTTTTTACGGATCTCAGTTTTTATTTCTTTTTTATTTTCAAGCATATAATCTGCCGCAAACCTCTCCAGTCTGCCTATTCCTACCGGTTCGGTCTTTATTCCTCTTACGCAAAGTGCCTCGCATTGTCTCTCCTGAGGACACACTCTGCCGCAGACTGCCGGAAGCGAGCTTGTCTGTGCTATTACGCCGTATGCGCCTTCTATATCATCTTCAGTAATTTTCTTTATAAATTCCGGTATCTGCACATTGACCGGGCATCCCTTTACACACGGGGAATTTTTGCATTGCAAACACCTTCCCGCTTCTTCCTTTGCCATTTCGGCGGTATATCCCAGGGAAACCTCACTGAAATTTTTGTTTCGCACGTTCGGAAGCTGTTCCGGCATTGATACCTTATGAGGTGACATATTTGCCATATTTATTCAACCTCCTTATTCATCAGATGACAGAACTCATCGTGGCTATGACGTTCGTAATCCCTGTACATACCGCTTCTGCGTATAGCCTCGTCAAAATCCACTTCATGTCCGTCAAAATCAGGGCCGTCAACACAAGCGAACTTTGTCTGTCCGCCTACTGTAAGACGGCATCCCCCACACATTCCTGTCCCGTCAATCATAATGGGGTTCATACTGACTATTGTTTTTATATCATATTCTTTTGTGAGATTGCAAACCGCACGCATCATAGGCAGCGGGCCTATTGCTATAACAAGGTCGTATCCGCCTTCATCTCCTATAAGCTTTTTAAGAGCATCGGTTACAAATCCTTTTTTGCCGTTTGACCCGTCATCAGTTACTATTACAGAAATATCAGACACTTTTTCAAGCTCTTTTTCAAGGATTATCAGCTCTTTGTTCCTGAATCCGGCAATCGTGTGTACCTCTGCCCCCATATTATGAAGCGCTTTCGCCTGAGGATAGGCAATTGCTGTTCCGAGGCCGCCTCCTATAACGACAATCTTTTTATATCCGTCCAGATGAGACGCTGTTCCCAGCGGTCCTACAAAATCCAAAATAAATTCGCCCTCGTTTAATGTATTAAGCAGGGCTGTTGTTTTTCCTACTATCTGAAAAATAATTGTTACGGTTCCTTTTTCTGCATCAAAATCTGCAATTGTCAGCGGGATTCTTTCTCCGTACTCATTCACCCGGAGTATGATAAACTGTCCGGGTTTTGCTTTCTTTGCTATTTTCGGCGCATCAATCTCCATAAGCGTTACCGAATCATTGAGTATTTCTTTTCTTACTATTTTATACACGGTTATTCCCCCGTTTTTTTTCTGATATATATATTATACTTCAATCAATATTTTTTTGCAAGCATTTTTCACGTTTTTATCAAAAAAGTGCAAAATTTGCTATGTGAGAACATAGAAATTTTGCACTTTGCAGACAAAACTCATTTATATTATCTCTTGCCACTTAAAAGCTGTATAACCTCATGGATTTTATCTCTCTCAGATGCCGGCAGATTAACAAATGTTTCAACAAACTTTTCATCTTTTTGTGAAAGCTGGTATTCATCAGCAAGCTTTGTTACCGCCGAAACACTTTCAGGAAGAAACATATCCCCTTCACCGTACATAAGCCATTGTTCATTTACAGAATATGCTCTGCATACCTTTAAAATTATACTTGCTGTAATCGGTTTGGTGCTGTTTTCAAGTGTTTTTATCGTTATCGCCGATAAATTAACTTTTTTCCCAAAATCATATGCTGTCATACCCAGAATTCTTCTTATCTCTCTCAACCGTTTGTTCATATACAATATTCCCACCTTCGGTTAATATTACAAATCCTTATTATGTATTATAACATATTTTTTCTGCAAATGCAATAGTATTCTTATCTTTTTTTCCCGAATGCAAAAATTTTCATAATTATAAACGTAACCGGTACTCCTATAAGAGCCGCAAGAGCAAAGGCGATTACCTTGTGCAGTTCCAGCATATTATGCACGATAAACACTATTACATTCTGAATTATAAGATTCGGCATATAAGATATGCAGAATTTAATATATTTTACAAAATTCAGCCCTTGCTTGAACGTAATAAAGCTGTTCAGCAGATATGCTACCGACAGACTTGCAATATATCCGATATTGAATGCTATATTAGGATTCACAAAAGCAGATACAATATATGCAATAATAAAATTATTAAATGTATTTATGACTCCTATAAATGCGAATGATAAAAAATCTCTTGCAAAAAATGTATCAGTAAATTTTTTCAGTGGTGTTTTTTTATATTCCTCAGTTGGAATTAAAACATCTCCCGCTACCATATAGCTTTTTTCCGCAAGCCGCGCCAAAGGCATATCTGAGAGTGAATCGGAATAAAATTCTTCCATATCAAAATCCGGCATATATTCAGTGAGTCTTTTCACCTTTTCTTCGCCCCAGCAATTTTCGCCTGTATACAAGCCTGTTTTACTGTCCACTCTTGATGCTATAAGATGCTTTATGCCAAGCCTGCCACATATATCCGTCAGCAAAAATTCAGGCGACGCCGATATAATTATATCGTCCACCCTTTGTTTTTCTTTATAGAAAGCTTTTATTTTTCCTTGATTTTTATCCCAGAAAGTGCCCACCGCCGTTTTTACATCAGGTATCACTCTGAGAAATCTGTACATTTTTTCTTTAAACTGTGTTTTATTGTAATAACCGATAATGTAAAGAAAAAAAGACCACGCTGTAAGGGGCAGATATTTAAGCATCAGCGGATATTTTTTAAGACAATAAAAATAAAAATCCGCGGTGCTGTCCCCATCATATATAGTTTTATCAAAATCGTATGCGTTCACAATATACTCCTTAGCTTAAACTAAA